>DASWFA010000033.1:0-3506 GCA_036394475.1 Binatia bacterium | reverse complement strand
GCCGATCTCGGCGCCGCCGTTTTCGCCGTCCAGCACCTGGCGCCGAGCAGCCCCGCTCTTCTCCCGCGCATTCTCCAGGACGTGGGCCCGCTGCCGGCCGTCCATCCGCAGGACGGCGCGGAGTTCCGAAACGGGAACATCTACATAGCCCCGCCGGATCATCACCTGCTGGTCGAGCGCGGCCGCGTCCGCGTGGTGCGCGGACCGGAGGAGAACCGCTTTCGGCCGGCGATCGATCCCCTGTTCCGCTCGGCGGCGCGGGCCTACGGCCCGCGGGTGTTGGGCGTGCTCCTCACCGGCAATCTCGACGACGGCACGGTGGGCCTCCAGGCGATCAAGCGGCGCGGCGGCACCGCCATCGTTCAGGACCCGAACGAAGCGGAATATCCCTCCATGCCGAAGAGCGCGCTCAAGCACGTGAAGATCGATCACTGCCTGCCGGTTCGGGAGATCGGCCCTTTGCTGACGCGCCTGACCCGAGAGCCGGCGGCGGAAGAGGAGGCCTACGACGTGCCGAAAGAGATGGAATTCGAGTCTCAAATCGCCGGGCAGCGATTGAACACGCAAGAGTTTCTCGACAGCGTGGAGAAGATCGGCGCCCGCACGACGTACACCTGTCCCGTGTGCAGCGGCAGCATCTGGCGGATCGGCGCCGAAGAGCCGATGCGGTTCCGCTGCCACACGGGCCATTCTTTCACCGCCGGGCCCTTCTTCGCCGAGCAGACCGCTTATCTTGAGCAAACCCTGTGGTCGGCGGTCAAAACCCTGGAGGAAAAAGTGACGTTCGCGCGGCAGCTGGCCGCGCGGATGAGAGAGCGCGGCGAGAACGACGCGGCCAAAAAATACGACGCCTACGCCGCCCAGGTCGACCGGGAAGTCGGACAGGTCCGGGACTTGATCCTCAACGGCTTTGCGACCAGGCGCAACATCTCCGACGACGACCCGCAAGCGATATGAAAATCAGCCTCAGGCGGGACTGCTGCGATGCTTTGCTGCGGCACATCCCCGAGCTTAAAGTCGTCGCGCCTTTCACCAGAGTTCAGGGCCTCCTGCCGCCCGCGGCCACCTGCGTCGTCGAAGTGACGGCGACCGAGGCGAAAGCGCTCGTGAACACGGCCCAGCGGCACTGTCCCGACTGCGTCGGACGCATCGAAACCGCCATCCGGTACCCGCTGAGATAGCCGCGCGGCGCGCGGGCCATTTGCGCCCCTCTCTCCGGTTTGTTAGTTTGTCTCCGTGCGGCGGAGAACGGCAAAAGGCGTTAGACGATAAACAAAAAAAGAGGGGCTGCGCCGGAGACGGGAATGGCAAAAAAAGAATTTAAATACGTCGGACAGAATATCGCCCGGGTCGACGGCGTCGAGAAAGTAACGGGCCGGGCGAAGTTCACCGGGGATTTCTCCCTCCCCGGCATGCTGCACGGGAAGATCCTCCGCAGCCCCTATCCGCACGCGCGCATCAAAAACATCGACGCTTCGAAGGCCGAGGCGCTTCCCGGCGTCGCCGCCGTCCTCACGGCGAAGGATATTGCCGACACCGAACCCTTCTACAGCGGCCGGCCGGTGATCGCGCTGGACAAGGTCCGCTACGTCGGCGAGCCGGTGGCCGCCGTGGCGGCGGCCGACATCCGCACGGCGGACGAGGCGCTCGGGCTCATTCGAGTCGATTACGAGGAGCTTCCGGCGGCGGTGGGACTCGACGCCGCGCTCGCTCCGGACGCGCCGCTGGTGCACGACGACGCGGCCGGCAACATCTGCGGCCACGAGCGCGTCGAGAAGGGGAGCGTCGCCGAGGGCTTCGCCGCGGCGGACGAGATCTTCGAGGACACCTTCACGTTTCCGATGGTCTACCACTACGCGCTCGAGCCGCACTCGGTGATCGCCGCGTTCGACGGCGAGGGCATCACGGTCACGTCCTCCGCGCAGCACCCGTTCCAGGTGCGCGGCGACCTGGCGAAAATCTTCCGCCTCCACCCGTCGCGCGTGCGCATGATCATCCCGTTTTTGGGCGGCGGCTTCGGCAGCAAGTCGTACACCAAGTTCGAGCCGCTGGTCGTCGCGCTCGCGCGCAAGGCGCGGGCGCCGGTCAGGATCTGCAACTCGGTCGCCGAGTCGATGCTCACGGTGCACCGGCACGCGGCGCGGATCCGGCTCAAAACCGGCGTCCAGCGCGACGGCACGCTCACGGCGCGCGAGGCGGAGATCCATCTCGACACCGGCGGCTACGCCGACAACGGCCCCGCCGTGGCGATCCGCGCCGCCACACGGGTGCTCGGGCCTTATCGAATCCCGCACATCCGGACCGACGCCTACGCGGTCTACACCAACGAAAGCTCGGCCGGCTCCTTCCGCGCCATCGGCGCGCCGCAGACGATCTTCGCCTCCGAATCGCACCTCGACATGATCGCCCAGCGGCTCGGCCTCGACCCGGCGGAGCTCAGGCTTAAGAATTTCCTCGCCCGAGGCGAAGAGCTCCGCCCCGGGCTCCGCGGCATGGACGCGAATCTGCCGTCGAACCTGAAGACGCTGGTGCGCGCGAGCGAGTGGAAGCGCCGCGCGAAGAAAAAGGGCGCGGCGATGGGGCTGGCCTGCGGCGCGACCAACGCCGGCGCGACGCCGGTCTCGGTCGCGATGGTGCGGCTCCAGGCGGACGGCACGCTGGCGGCTTTCTTCGGCAGCACGGAGATGGGCCAGGGCGTGCGGACGGTGCTGTCGCAGATCATCGCCGAGGAGCTCGACATGCCGCTCGCGTCGATCCACGTCGGCGGCGCCGACACCAAAGTCACGCCGTACGACAGCTCCACCGGATCGAGCCGCTCGACGACCCTCATGGGCACGGCGATCCAGCGCGCCGCCCGCGATTTAAAAAGCCAGCTCGTGAAGATCGGCGCGGCGGCCCTGCGCGTCAAGCCCGGCGAGGTGCGGATGCTCGACGGCGCGATGGTCGCGGGCGAGATGCGGCTCACGTTCCGCGAGGCGGTCCAGCGCCGCTTCGGCGGCGGCGGCGAGCTGATCGGCCACGGCGACGTCGGGCCGGAGATCACCGGCACGCTGCCGGTCTTTTGGGAGATCGGTATGGGGACCGCCGAGCTGGCGGTGGACGAAGAGACCGGCGAGATCGATATCCGGCGCTACGTCTCGGTCGCCGACGTCGGCAAGGCGATCCATCCCGAGGGCTGCGCCGGCCAGGAGGAGGGCGCAGCCATGATGGGCATCGGCCACACCCTGTTCGAGCAGATGGTCTACGACGGCGGGCAGCTGGTCAATTCCAACCTCATCGACTATCGCGTGCCGCGGTTTTCCGACGTGCCCGAGGAGTTCGAGACCGTCCTGGTCGAGAACGAAGACGGCCCCGGCCCCCACGGCGCGCGCGGTATCGGCGAAGGCGGCCTGGTCTCGGTCGCGCCGGCCGTCACCAGCGCGCTGGCGCGCGGCTACGGCATCCGCGTGAACGACCTGCCGCTCACCCCGGAGCGGGTGTGGCGGGCCCTCAGAGATAAAAAGATA
>DASWFA010000032.1:0-3879 GCA_036394475.1 Binatia bacterium | reverse complement strand
GCCGCTTCGGCCGGTTCTTCGCCCCGGACGGCGCCGGTCAGAAGCTCGGCCCTGAGATCGCGGATCTTCCCGGCGCTGCGCTCGATTCTGGATAACTGCAGGAGCTGATCCTGGGAAATGGCTTGCAGGCTCTGCCGGAGCTTGTAGCAGCAGGCGAAGATAAGACCGAGCTCGGTTCCGAGCTGGTGCTGAAGGGCGCTAGACGGCGTCCGGTTCGTACTCTTGGCTTTTTGCATGACTCCTCTCCCTGTCCGGCCGCTGCGCGGGCGGGAATTTCCGGGGCGCGTGGAGGTCCTCCAGCCTTCTTTCCACAAAGCCCGCCCCCGATTCACGGGACCGCTCGACCAGCCGCCGCTCCATGGGCGAATAAATAATCGCCAGAGTCCGGAGCCCGCCGAGGACCAGCGCCAGGAACGCCAGAGCGGCCAGCAGCCGGGGCGTGCTCTGGTGCTGGTAGAGGCCGATCATGATCTCCCTCAATACGAATACCAGCGTGGCGTCGACGATGAAAGTAAGCTTCAGCCGGTGCTCGCGGAAATATTCGATCAGGCTCTTGAACAGCTCCAGGATGATAAAGAACGTGAGCAGGCTGGTGACGGTGAAGCCGAAGGCCTCTTTCGGATCGCTTCCGGTCATGATTTGCCACACTTCCAAAAACAGCCGCGCCAGGCCGACGCCCAGCACCAGCACGACGAAGACGATCATCGCCTTGAAAAAGAGATCCATCACCCGGTTGAAAAAGACCAGCGCGTCGAAGCGCCGCCACAGCCGGTAGAGCGTTTCCATATCCGGTCGCCGCATCGTTGGTTTCGTCCGACGGCCGTCTTATGGGAGGGAAAGCGCCTGCCGCTCGGACGGCGGCGCCAAAGGCAGCGGCCCGGGCAGCGCGATCTTGAGGATCCGGTTCTTGGTTCCCTTGCCGGCGTTGTCGCCGCCGGCGTCGAAATCGCCGATGTCGAAGTCGTTGTCGTTGGCGACGGCGATGGTGGCGGCGTCGATGACCGCGACCCCCTCGATCTTTTCGGGCACGCCGTCGAGCCGGCCGAGATCGACCACGAGCGTTTTCACAAGCGGCGTGAATTCGCCCGCGTTGGTAATGTCCAGCGCTTCGAGGGAAGGCGAGGCGGCCGGGTCGTCCCATCGGGTGCCCAGAATATTCACCGCCGCGCCCAGGTCCACCCGGTAAATCTTGGCGACCCAGTCCGTGCGCTCCAGAACCAGCAGCGCGCCCGGGTTGATCCAAACCACGCTCGACACCTTCATCTCGTCAGGCGCGCCGTGCGCCGGGTCGAACTCTTTCACCGCATCAAAGCGGTAGGCGTATTCGGCGGTGACCTTCTCACCCGCCACGTCGAAAGCCAGGATGCGCGTCTGGCGCGAAGCGTCGCCGGTCTTCTTGTCGGGGTTCAAGAGCGGGCTCTGCAACGCCAGGTAGAGCGTTTTTTCGTCCCCGCTCATGGCCAGCCCTTCGAAGCCGCGGTTGATTTTTCGCCTGCCGAAAATGGCGGGGAGGGCCGGGGCGACCTCGTAGTCGGCCCCTTCCAAACGGACTCCCCGGGGAACGTAGCGCTTCAGCACCTTGCCGCCCGCGTCGATTTTGAGCAGCGACGGTCCGTACTCTTCGACCACCCAGAAGGCGCCGCTCGCCGTCCGCACCAGCCCCTCCGTATCGAGGCCGTTCGGATTGAAGGCGAGCTTCTTTTGCGCCGTATAATCGTACGGCGTTTCGTCGCGCCCCTCGCTGTTGGGCATGCCGGTGACCGGCTTCCCGGATCGGGTCACGATCGGAATCACATCGAGGATGCGGATCGTCCCCGCGTCGGCCTTGACCCGGAGAATCGCCGGGCTGAATTCCGGCACCGGGAAGGTGCGCCGGTTTTCCCCCCCGACCTTGATCTGGCCGTTGGGGCCGCGGTCGGTGATCATCCAGAACTCCCCTTCGGCGTCGCCGGGGCCGCGCCAGAGATCGCTGCCGATCGACCCCAGGAGGATTTTTCGATCGTTGGAGATGCTTCCGGGCAGCTTGGAATTCTGAAAAGCCGCCAGGGGTAAATCCGCCAGCGTATAGCTGGCCGCGACTGCGGCCTTTTTGCCGGCGGTCTCTTCTCCCCGCGCGAGCGGCGCAACCAAGAGCGCCGCCGACAATCCCAACGCGCCCAGCGCGACGCCTTTATGCCGTAGTGGTATTACCGTCATTCTCCATCGTCTCCTTGTCCGCTGAATGCGTCAGGCTTCCGAGCCCTGCAGGATGCCCCCGATCAATGGAACGCGTGGAATTCGCCGGCCGCGCCCGGCGCGCGGGACTTGCGCCGGGCATACCGAAAGAACCGGGCAGGGCGCCCTGCGGGCCACCTGGTCCGTGGCGCTGCCGGCAAAGAAGCGCCTGAGCGCGCCGTAGGGCCGGGGCGACATAACGATCAAGCCGCTCTCCTCCCCGCACGCCACCTCGACGATCTTTTCCGCCGCGTCGCCGAGGACGACCTTCTGTCTTGCGCTCGGCAGCCGGCGGATCTCCTCCATGTGCGGCTCCAGGAACCGATGGAGGTCCAGGGCGGCCTCGCGCACGATGCGGTCGACCTCCCACTTGTAGATTCTATCGGAGAAGCCGTTCTCGTCAAGCATCTGCCAGGCCTGGAGATTGCCCGCGACGTGCAGGACGAGCAGCTCGGCGGCGTTTTCCGCCGCGAGAGACAAGGCCAAGCCGAGTCCGGCCCGCGAGCTCTTCGAAAGATCGACCGGGGCCAAAATTTTCTTCACCTGTTTCATAAACCCTCCTTGCGCGATATTTAGACTTCACCTTTAGCGCCGCGCTGTTAGCGGTTTATGAAGCCCGGATGATCTTCCCGTGAAGCCGCCGGAGAGCGGCGCTCAATTCTTTTTTCGCCCGCCCGATAAAAGGGGCAGCAGCAGCCGGTCGGAGACGGGGATCAGGAAATCGCATTTCCACGCGCTCTTGACCGAGTCGATGCACAGGACCAGCTTCGGCTCCTGGCGGTCCACGGGGCTGAAGATCCCCAGCTGCGACTCGGAGCCCTCCACGCCGACCCATTCTTCCGAGCGGTATCCCAGGTCGCCGAAGATCTCTTCCACGGCGCTTTCGATCATGCCGGCGCCGTGGCCTTCGATCCGGAGCTGGACCCAGCAGAGCGGGAAGACCCCGACGAAGCCCTCCAGATCCTTCAGGCGGTGGCGCTCGTGGACCAGGATTTGAATCGGCGTGTCCGGATTGTTCGACAGCAGCGCGTGATAGAGGAAATTTTTGACGAATTTGGCCAGACCCTCGTCCTGCCATAAAATGACCGGGAGGTCGCCGGGAATTTTGACCAGGACTTTGGGCTGCGGCCCCATGCGGTTCAGCTTGAACTTATCGATCGCCTCGCCGATCAGCTCTCGCAGATTGGTTTCCATGGATTCCTCCCTGGATTTTCGCCCGGTCCGCTTTTTTCCTCTGGTCGAGTATCGCATGGGCGGTTGGTGGCTGTGTGAAATCGGAGTGAAGCTCGCATGAAGGGACTGTTGCGCGGGAGGAGCGGGCAAGGAGGAGAGAGGCAGTCCTCTCTCCTCCTTGCTTCGCCAGGGCGGCCGCCGCGGGTCAATGGCTCCCGACGACTTCCCACACCGTGTTATGGCCGTGTTGTTGGGTAAAGAAGAGCCGGGCTTCGACCGGATTCACCGGCTTGCCCAACAGGCTCTGCGGCGAGTCCGCGCCGTCGGAGTAATAAACCCCGGTCGGCTCGTTGTCCTCGCCGCTGGTCTCGGAAAGCGCGTCGCGGCCGAGCGCGATGAAACGCTCCGGATCTGCGTTGGGCTGGCGCACGTCGTAGGCCCAGACGGAGTCGAGCAGGTTCAACTGGTCGTGCAGCGCGTCGCCGCGGTCTT
>DASWFA010000031.1:0-4408 GCA_036394475.1 Binatia bacterium | reverse complement strand
AGCTCGATCCTTCCGGTGCCCGCCGCGATCGTGCTCCGGTCTTTTCCGTCCGCCATTTCCGCGCCGAGGGTTCCTTCGAGCATCGCCAGATAGCTGCCGGCCCGGCCTTTTTCCGCCGCCGCGGAGACCGTCAGGTGCTCGCGCGCCCGCGTCATGGCGACGTAAAGCACGCGCTTCTGCTCCTCCAGCTCGCGCCGGCGGGTTTTTTCGGCGATGTAAAGCCCGTTCAGGCTCGTAAAAGAGCCGGCCGAGATTCCCGTGAGATCGCTCGACCAGTCCTCGAGCACCGCCGGCTCCCGGTCGCCGGCCTGATTCGGAATCGTGTGGCTGCCGGCGAGCACGACGACCGGAAATTCGAGTCCCTTGGATTTATGGATGCTCAAGATTCGAATCGCATCGAGGTTCTCTTCGGCGAGCGCGCTCTCCGCCTCTTCCTTGATCTCCAGGACACGCGCCTCCAGCCGCGTGATCACCTCTTTGAAAGTGCTGAGCCCCTGGCGTCCCATGACCTCGGCCTGCTGCCGGAGCTTCTCCAGATTGGCCACCGCCTGCTCGCCGTGGAAGGAGGCGGCCGCCAGGAGGCGCACCGGCGCGCCGTCGAAGACGCGCGCGATCGCCTCGCCCACCGGCAGGCCGCGGATCTCGCGGTTGAGCCGGGCGAGAATCCGGTAGAGCTCCTGGACGTTCGCGGGCGCGCCGCCGTCGCGGTAATCGAGCAGCCGCCGGCGATGCAAATCGTAAATCTCCGCGTCGGTGAGGCCGCCGAGCGGCGAGCGCAGCACACCCACCAGCGCCAGCCGGTCGTGCGGGTTGTCGACCGCGCGGAGCAGGTTGACGGCGTCGATGATCTCCTGCACGGCGTAAAAGTGCCGCTCTCCCTCGACGACGTATTTGAGGCCGCGCCGGCGGAGCGGCTCGATGTAATGACGGAGATCGGTGAGCTTGCGAAACAAAAGCGCCACGTCTTTCAGCCGGACGGGCCGCCGGATTCCTTCGCCGTCGACGATCTCCGCTTTGCCCAGAACCTCCTCGTCGAGCCAGCGGGCCAGGCTCTCGGCTTCGAGCCGCCGCGGCACGTGGGCGCCGGATTTTTTCTCGTCTCCGCTCCGGACGATCCGGACGGTTACCTGGCGCAGCGGCAGTCCGTTCTTTTCTTCGCCGCCGCCCTGCGCGGGGACCGGCTCGATCGCGACGTACCCGGGCTGGAGCCCCGGCCGCGGCCGGATCAGCCGCTCGAACACGCCGTTGACGGCGTCGATGATTTTACCGTGGCTCCGGAAGTTCGTGGTGAGGCGGCATTCGACTCCGTTTTGCGCTTTGATGATTTTTTCCACCACCTCCAGGTAGGCCTCGATGTCGGCGCGGCGAAAGGCGTAGATCGACTGCTTCGGATCGCCCACGACGAATACCTTCCCCGGTACGAGCGCGACTTTTCTCCAGTCCGTGGCCGTCCGGCCGATCTCCTCGGCGAGATAGATCAGGATCTCGTACTGGATCGGGTCGGTGTCCTGGAACTCGTCGATCAGGATCGCCTTGAAGCGGCGCTTGAGCTGCTCGCGGACCGCCGGGTGGTCGCGCACGAGGGCGCGGGCGCGGGCGAGCAATCCGTCGAAGGAGATAAGCCCGGCGCGGGTGAACGCGGCGCGAAAATTCTCCGCGAAGGGGATCAAAAGCTCCGCGAGGCCGCGGCAGAGATCGCCGTCCAGCCGGCAGAGCGCGCGGGCGACGCGGAGGATTTCCTGCGCCGATTCGCACTCCTCCTCCGTCCAGCCCCTGAGGCTTTTGTTCACGCCCGGCGCAAGCGCATCCGCGTCGTCTTGGATCGCCGCAGAGCCTCCGGCCCGGCCGGAGCTCATGAATTTTTCGAGAACGGCGCGCGCGGCGCGGACGAGTTTTTCGTTGCTGCGGTCCTCCGGATGGCGCGCGATCAAATCGGCGGCCGCGGCTTCCAGCGACGCGAGCCAATCGCGGACGACCCGGGGGATTTTTTCATCGCCCGCCGCCGCGCGGAGCCGGCCGAGGTCGACCATCTCCGAGCAGAGCGAGACGGCCAGCGCCCGCGCATCGGCGAGATCGACCTTGCGGAGCGCCCGCTTCCATTCCTCAGGGCGGCTCGACCGGCGCGAAAGCTCGTCGTCGAGCCACGCGCCCCACAGCTCATCGAACAGGACTTCGAAGCGCGCGCCGTCGTCTTCGATAAACTGCGGGTCCACGCCGCTCTGCATCGGATAGAGCCGGAGCAGCGTGGCGGCGAAGCCGTGGATCGTGCCGATCTCGCTCCGCTCGATCTGCCGGAGCGCGTCCAGCGCGCGGCGGTCGAGCTCATCTTTGGACAAATGATAGCGCTCCAGCAGCGCGCGCACTTCCTTCTGGACGGCTTCGTCCTTCGGGCCGGCCGGCTCGGCGTTCAAATGCGCCTCGACGTAGGATTCCAGCCGCTCGCGGAGCCTCAACTTTATCTCCTGCGCGGCTTTGTTGGTGAACGTGAGGGCCACGACCTCCGTGAGCTTCACCTCCGGGTCGCGCATCAAGAGGTGCGCCAGCCGGTCGATCAAAAGCCGGGTTTTCCCCGTGCCCGCGCCCGCCGTCACCACGACGTTGCGGTCGAAAGTCGTCGCGGCCCGCTCTCTCTCGGGGGCGTCGGATAATTCCATCGCCGGCGTCATTCCGTCTCCGCCTTTTTATTTTTAAGCGCTCCGTGGGCGAGGCTTCTCGGGTCGCGCTCGACGCGCCACATCGTCGGGCGGTGGTTTTTCCGGCACGCCTCGGAGACCTCGCAGTAGCGGCAGTGATCGCCCGGCTGGACGAAGAAGAGCCCCCGGCCGAGCCCGTCCGCGAGGAAGGCGACGGTTTGCTTGAGCGCCGCGCCGGACGGCCCGTCCCAAACGCCGCCCGCCACGCTCTCGACGGCGAGCGGTCCGTCGGGCCACTGGGGCGCGAGGAAATAAAAGGCCGCGTCGATCGAGGCCGCCGGGCCGTTAAAACTTTCCGCCTGCTTTTCCGCCAGGAGCAGGTAGAACGGCGGCTGGAGCCGCTGGCCGCGGAGCGCCGAGCGGAGGAGGTCGTTGTCCGCCCGCTGCCGGGTCTTCTGCGCCTTGAGCTTGTAGTCGACCACGCGGTAGCGGTTTTCCTCCGGCTGGTAGTCGATGCGGTCCATGCGCCCGCGGATCGTAAGCCCGCCGAGGGGGCCGGGCCAGCCCTCCGGCAGACGGACGATCGCGTCGCGCTCGACGGCGACGGGCGCGTAACCCGACGCGCCGAGCTCCGCCAGATCCAGGGCGACGGCCTGATCGAGCAGCAGCGCGATCTCCTCGCGGCGAATTTCCCAGTCGAGCGGGTAGCCGACCGGATTGTCCCGCTCAAACTCGGTTAAAATTTTCTGCGCCACGGCCGAGAGAATCGCTTTGCTGTTCACGGAAGGCCCGTTGGAAGTAAAATAGCTCCGGTCGATCAGCTCCTGATAAAACGCGCGCAATATCGCATGGACGATCTCGCCCATGTCTGCGCCGCCGGGGCCGGCGACCTCCTCGGGCCGCTCAAGCCGCTCGAGGCCGAGCAGGTTGCGGGCGAAAAACTGAAAGGGGCAGCGCGCGTAGGCTTCGAGAGCGGTGGGGGAGAGCCCTTTCGCCGCCACCCGCGCCCAGTAGTCGGCGACCGGACCGACGACGCCGTCGTATTCGGCGACCTCGTCGGAGATCGTTTCCAGCCGCCGAAGCGCCGCCGCGCCCCGATCGTAGAGCGCCGGCGCGGGGAGACACAGACGCGCGAGCGGCGCGGCGTCCCGCGACGAGAAAATCAGCCGGAGCGCCAGCTCTTCGGGCGGCAGCAGGTCGATTCGATCGAAGGGCGTGAGCGCCGATTTTTCCGCTTCGCCGCGCGGAACGACGACGGTTTCGATCTTGTCCTTCCCGGCCGCGCGCGCGAGCTCGTCGAGATACCAGGAAGGCGCCAGCGGCCGGCCGCCGCCGTCGTTTCTTTGGTGGAGGCAGTAAAGCCGCTCCTTCGCGGCCCCGACGAGAAGCGTGAAGAGGAGCCGCTCTTCGTCGAAGCCGCCGAGCTTGGTCGCGACCTTGTAGCCGAGCACGGTCTCGAGCAGCTCGCGCTCGCGGTCGCGGAGAAAGGCGTCCTCGCGGATCGTCCGGGGAAAGATCCCCTCGTTCAAGCCGACGATGAAAAGCGCGCGAAAAGAAATCCCCCGCGCCGCCATCGCGTCGAGCACCGCGACGCCGGCGGCGTTGGTCTCGGCGGGCGGGACCGACGCCCGCTCGAGCCAGTGCTGATAGGTCTCCAAAAAATGGCCCAGCGAAACGCTCGCGCCGACGGCGTCGAGCGCGGACAGGCGGTCGAGGACTCTGCCGATCGCTTCGGCTTCCGGGCCGGCCTTTGGGTCGCCCTCGAGCCGGAGCCA
>DASWFA010000030.1:0-13636 GCA_036394475.1 Binatia bacterium | reverse complement strand
CCAGAGAGCGGGGCAAAGCCCTGGGCTTCAATACCGCCTCGGTTTACATCGGCCTCGCGCTCGGTCCCTCGATCGGCGGACTGCTGGTCGAGCATCTGGGATGGAGATCCATCTTCTTTGTAAACGTGCCGATCGGCCTGTTGATCATCCCGCTCGCGCTTTTTAAGATTCAGGACGAGATCATCGACAAGCGGGGCGAGCGGCTCGATCCGGTCGGCATGATCACCTACGGCCTGGCGCTCTCGATGATCCTCTTGGGCCTCACGCTCTCGGAGGCCCGGGGCTCGCCCTGGGCGAAGACTCTCGTGGGCGCGGGCTTCGCCGTCCTGGCTTTGTTTATATATTTGGAAAGCCGGGTCGCATCGCCGCTGCTGGACGTCCGGCTGTTTAAAAACGCCCCCTTCGCCTTCTCCACCCTCACGGCGCTGCTGAGCTACAGCTCGGTCTTCGGGGTGACCTTCATCCTGTCGCTCTACCTGCAGCTGGTCGCGCGCTTCGGACCCGAGCAGGCGGGCTTGATCCTGCTCGTCCAGCCCGTCCTGATGGCGGCCTTCTCGCCGCTGGGAGGATGGCTGTCGGACCGGGTCGAGCCCAGGATCGTCGCGTCCGCCGGAATGGCGATCGTGGCAAGCTCGATTTTCGCACTGTCGCGCCTCGGCGCCGCCTCCGAGTGGTGGCAGATCGCCGCGATCCTCATGTTTCTCGGCACCGGCCACGCCTTCTTCAGCTCCCCCAACATCAACGCCACGATGAGCTCGGTGGGCAAAAAACATTACGGCGTCGCCGCGGCGATCCTCTCGACCATGCGCTTCACGGGCCAGGCGGTGAGCCTGGCCGTCGCCACGTCGGTCCTCTCGGCCCAGCTCGGCGGGGCCGCCGTGTCGGCCCATGCGGGCGCCCAGGTGCCCGTGGAGCCTTTCATGAAAGGCATGAAGCTCGCGCTGGAAATCCTGGCGGGCATTTGCGCCCTGGGCGTCGTCACGTCGCTGGTGCGCGGAACCGTGCGCGGCGCGCCCGGCCCCGGAGCCGAGGCCGCCAAAAACGATTAACCATGCGCGCGCCGAAGCTCTCGCCCATCGCCTGCTACATTCTGGCCGCAGTCTGCCAGACCTCGGGATCGTCCGGGGCGGCGATGCTCGGCCCCTTTTTCATGCAGGCGCACGGCTACTCCGTCGCCCTGGCCGGCGTGCCGCTGGTCGCCAACGGCGTCGGCCGGGTCTGTTTCGATCTTCTCTCCGGCGTGCTGGCGACCTATTTGAGCTCCGGCACGCTGCTGATCGCCGCCACCGCGATCGGCATCGCGACCAGCGCGGCCGGCTATGTCTTCAGAGATACCATGACCGTCTTTCTCGCGGCCTGGATCCTTTTCGGACTGACGGAAGCGATGTTCGCGCTCGCGCTCCGAAAGGTCGGCTTCGACCAGGCGGCGCCGGAGCGGCAGGGGCGCGTTCAGGGACAGATGGCTTCCGCCCTCGGAATCGGCTTCGCGCTCGGGCCGCTGCTCGGCGGCTTTGTCGGGAAGCGGCTCGGTCCGGACGCCCTGTTCCTGCTCTATTCCCTGCCCCAGACGGTCGCGCTGTTGTTCATCGTCGCCGCGGGCGCGTACCGCTACCGGAAGAGCGCGGCGCCGCGGCCGGCCGACCTGCGGCGCGCCGGCGCCGCGCTGCTCAAAAACGCGCCCTTTCTCGCCTCGTGCCTCGCGATCTGCCAATCGTTTTTTTTCCTGACCGGCGTGACCCGCGTCGCCTTTCCCTTTTTCGCCGCCAACGAGCGGGGACTCGGCCTGGAGGCGGTCGGCGTCATCGTATCGGTCTCGCGCGTGACCGATACGCTCGGGCGCTTTACCGGCGGCTGGCTCGCGGACCGGAGGAGCGCCGGCGCGGTGATCCTGCTCGGCGTCGCGCTCGGCGCGCCGATGTTCGCTCTCGAGCCCTACGGCTCGGGCTTTATGACGCTCTTGCTCCCGCTGGCGGTCATGACGACGGGCTTCGGCTTCACCAACGTCGGCGCGACGACGTTCGCGCTCACGTCCGCCCCGAGCGGCGGTAAGGAGCTGGCGCTCGGCATCTCGCGCGCCTCGACGTCGATCGGACAGACGCTCGGCCCCCTGCTCTGCGGCCTGCTGGTGGAAAAGCTCGGCTACGCCGCCGGCTTTCAGGCGATGGCCCTGGCCTCGCTGGCGGTATTCTTTCTCGTCTGGCTCGGGCTGAAAGCCCATTCAGGCGCGCGCCGGGACATGGTAGCGTGAAGAACGGTAGAATAGGGAGAAAATCGGGAGGTGTTTTATGGAAAGCTCGGGAATGGCGCTCGATGCCTTGGGCCGGGTGCGCGACATGGTGCGCGCGGCATTGGCGGATCTCTCGCCCGCGGAGATGCTCGCGCCGCCGAAGCCTCCGATCGCGTGGCTTGCGTGGCATATCGCGCGCGTGCAGGACGCGAATTTCTCCGGTCTGATGGGGCGCCCGCAGTTATGGATCGCGGACGGATGGCATGCGCGCTTTGGCATGCCGCCCGATCCCAAGGACTACGGCTCCGGACACCGGCACACTCCGGAGCAGGTGGACGCGTTTCGCGTCGACGATAAAGCGCTTCTGCTGGATTACCTCGACGCGGTTTTCGCCCGGACCAAGGCCTTTCTCGCCGCCGTCACGAACGCCGATCTCAACCGGGTGCTGGACGAGCCCCAGTATCAGCCGCTGCCGACGTTGAGTATCCGGCTCGTGAGCGTCGTCAACTGCAACACGCGCCACGCCGGCCAGATCGAGTATCTGCGCGGCTTCATCCGGCACGGCGGCTGGTTTCCGGGATGGGAAAAATAAGCGCGGCAAGGAAGCGGTGAGGCGCGCGGGTTGGGACACGTCGCGAAATGAACCGGGCCGCTGGTATTTAATACGCGTCGCCGAGCTTGCGCATCTGGATCGTGTAATAGGGAGCGAAGGTCCCCCGGCCCTCGTCGACTTCGAGCCGCTCCTCGAAGCCGCCCGGCAGCGGCTTGAGAATCTTTCTGGCGCGCTGGCGCGCGTGGCCGGGAGGAATATCGTCGAAGCTGAGAAATCCCTCGCCGATTTCGATCGCGTATTTGCGGACGCCGCCGCCGTCGAGGTAGGCCGAGGCCTCGATGTTGCCCGAGCCGTCCGGGCCGACGACCACGAGAGCGGTGTGAACGTCCTTCTTGCCGTCCGGCAGCGGATAGCAGGCATCCATGCGGAGCGCGATAAAACGCCCTCCGGCCTCCAGAGTCCCGACGACCTCTTTCTGAAAGATATAAGAGCCGGCCGCGTACCGTCCGTCGCCGCGAAAGTGGCCGAGCAGGAATTGCAAAGAGCGGAGGTGGACGCCGTTGTTCGGTCCATGGACGAGGTCGAAGCGGAAGGGCGCCGCCTCTCCGGGATCGACGAGCAGCGTCCCGGCGGCGCGAGCCCGCGACGCGAATCCGCCGACCGCCCGCCAGTCGGCCGGCGAAAAAACCTGGGCGAACATTTCCGAGCGCTGTCCCACCCGAAGTGAAACGACGGGCGCCTGCTTGCAGGGGCCCTGGCGGCCGGTCAAGCGGACGGGAAGGTCGGAGTCGGTCGGGATATCGAAGCGAATTTTATCCCGGCACGGCCGCTCGGCGCAGAGATAAAGACAGGCGGCGCGCTCGAAGTACCGCTTTTTAGCCCGCTCCAGCACGCCGCCGAGCTCCTCGTCGGCCGGAGAGAACCCTTTGCGCCGGAGATACGCCCGGAATTCTTCCAGCGCCTTGCCGGTCCAGGATCCCTGGACTTTTACGAGGAAGCCGGCGGCATGAAAGTCGACAGCATCGGGATTCTGGATATTTTGGGCCGGCGTCGATGCCCTATCGGTCTCGCTCATCGGTGACTCCGTCCAACGGGTTGTCGCAGGCCGTAATCTATTGCGAAACCGATCGGCAGGTCAAGAATGGAGCGGGGAGCCGAAGCAGAGCGTGCTCGAGCGACAGGGCTATCGCTTTATCCGCCCAGATACGCCTGCCGCACCTTGTCGTTGCCGGAGAGCCCGGCGGCGGCGCCTTCGAGGATGATCTTGCCGGTCTCCAAAACGTAGCTGCGTCGGCGGAAGCTACTCTTCCAGCGCGCGGATCTCCGCGTCGGCCCGGCGCAGACGCTCCGAAAGCTCGCGGCCGACGTTGCGCAACAATTTGGCCCGTATCTCCGGGTCGCGCGCGGCCAGATCGTCCAGCGCCGCTATCGGCAGCACGTAGCAAACCGAGGGCGCGTCCGCGACGACGTCGGCCGAGCGGGTTCCGCCGTCGAACAGCGCCAGCTCGCCGAACGCGACGCCCGGGGTGATCGTGCCCAAGCGCTTCGAGCGCGGGCCGTCTCCGAGCTTCAAGCGCACGGTCGCGCGTCCCGCGGCCAGCAGGAAGATCGAATCGGCCGGATCGCCTTCGCGGACGATCACCGCCCCCGCGTCGTAGCGAACCTCGCTCACGGCCGACTGAAGCAAGGCGACCGCGCCCGCGTCCATCCCGGCGACGACATCCATGTCGGCCAGCGCAAGGACCCTTTCCCGTCCGTCCCGGGTCTCTGCTCCCGCGACCAGCCGGTTTTCGCACCACTCCAGCGCCGCGTCCGTATCGGGGAAAAAGGCCTCCTCCTTCCACTTGCCGGCCTGTCCTTCACCGAGGACCGGACGGATCGCCGCCGGGGGATACGAAACCGCGAGCCGTTTGCCGCTCAGCGCCAGCGCCTCGCTCATCTGGCCGAGCAGCGCCGCGGCGCAGTCGTCGACGTGCACGATTCGTTTGAAATCCAGGATCAGGTATTCGAACGATTCCATCTCCGGCATCAAGCGGCGAAACACCTGCTCCATCGTGCCGAAGAACAGGTCGCCCTGCAGCTCGTAAACGCAAACGGACCCGGCCTTTTCAGCGAGGATCGACTGTTCCCGGCGGCTGCGCCGCCGCTTGGAGCGGACGCTGCCGCCCCGGTAGCCGCGCCGGATCACCGTCGCGGCGCCGGGCCGGGTCCGGAACATATGCAGGTTGAAGCGCTCCGAAAGCTCCTCGCAAACCTGAATCCCGCGGCGGCTGTTGCCGCGCTCGTCGAGCAGCGGCGAGAACGTTCCGATGCCGAACTGGCCGGGAAGCACGGCGAGGATGCCGCCGCCGACGCCGCTCTTCGCCGGCAGGCCGACCCGGTAGCCCCACTCGCCGGCGTAATCGTACATGCCGCAGCTATGCATGACGCTCAGCACGTTTTTGACGTAGCGCTCTTCGATGGCGCGCTCGCGGGTGAGCGGGTTGACGCCGTTGTTGGCGAGGGTCGCCGCCATGACCGCGAGGTCGCGCGCGCTGACGAGAATCGAGCACTGCTCGAAGTAGAGATCGAGGTGCTCGTCGATCCGCTCGTCGATCATGCCGGAATTGAGCCCGAGGTAGGCGATCGCCCGGTTGCGGTGGCCGGTCGCTTTTTCCGAGAGGAAAACGTCCCGGTCGATCGCGACCGGCCGCCCGGCAAAGTCCGAGAACATCTTGAGGAGGCGGGCGAGCCGGCGGTCGTGCCCTGCCCCTCGGATCAGGGCGGCCGTGGCGATGGCGCCGGCATTGACCATCGGATTGAAAGGCCGGTTGCCGCGCACGTCGAAGACGATGGAATTGAACGCGTCGCCGCTCGGCTCGACGCCGACCTTGCTGACGACGTAATCCTGCCCGTGGTCTTCGAGCGCCAGGCCGTAGACGAACGGCTTGGAGATCGACTGGATCGTGAACAGATGGCGCGCGTCCCCGACTTCATAGATCTCTCCGTCGACGGTGGCGAGAGCGATGCCGAATCGATGCGGGTCGGCCTTGGCCAGCTCGGGGATATAGGTCGCGACTTTTCCGGCGAAGTCCTGCCGGTACTTCGCATGCATCTCCTGCAGCGAAGAGAGTATGGGGGACACCGCGATGCTCCCCGGCGAAGCGCCGGGCGATACGGGGTCGTATAGCGGGCCGGCTTGCATGATCAGTTGTGGGCAATGCCCGACAATGGAGTCGGGTAAAGGAAAGCTGGAGCGCAATAGGCGTGCCAGGGTGAGGTAGAAGCGGATCAGGGCTTAAGTCGCTGTTCAGGCGGCGGTCTTTTGGACCGCGAACGGAACAGGAATCGGCCGGCTGCCTAGTTTTGCGGCAAACAATGATTCTTTTATGGGCGGATTGGCGCCATCACCCGCCCAGGTACGCCTGGCGCACCTTGTCGTTGCCGGAGAGCTCGGCGGCGGTGCCTTCGAGGATGATCTTGCCGGTCTCCAGGACGTAGCCGCGGTGGCAGATCGCCAGCGCCATGGCGGCGTTCTGCTCGACCAGCAGCACCGTGACGCCTTCCTTGTTGATCTCCTGGACGGTCGTGAATATCTGCTCGACGAGGATCGGCGCGAGGCCCATCGACGGCTCGTCGAGGAGCAGCATCTTCGGACGCGCCATGAGGCTGCGGCCGATCGCGAGCATCTGCTGCTCGCCGCCGGAGAGCGTCCCGGCCTTCTGCTCCCGGCGCTCTTTCAGGCGCGGGAAGAGGGTGAAGACGCGGTCGAGGTCGGCGGCGCCCGCCCCGGCCTTTTGCGTGTAGGCGCCGATCTTTAAATTCTCGATCACGGTCAGGCGCGGGAACACCCTTCTCCCCTCGGGGACGTGGGCGATGCCGCGCCGGACGATCTCGTGCGGCGGCAGGTTTTCCAGCGCCTCGCCTTCCAGCTCGATCTTCCCGCTCTTGGCTTTTAGCAGAGCCGAGACGGTTTTCAGCGTGGTGCTTTTCCCCGCGCCGTTGGCGCCGAGCAGCGTGACCATCTCGCCCTTGCCGACCGTGAACGACAGCCCCTGGAGCGCGTGGATCGTGTCGTAATAGACGTGGAGACCGTCAACCCGGAGCATTGGCCGCCCACTTTCCGCACCCGAGGTAGGCCTCGATGACGCGCGCGTCGTGGCACACCTCGTCCGGCGTGCCGTCGGCGATCTTCTCGCCGTGGTCCAGCACCGTGACCCGGTCCGAGATGCCCATCACGACGCGCATGTTGTGCTCGATCAAAAGGATGCTCCGCACCTGGACGCCGACGAGCTTCTTGAGCAGCGCCATCAGCGTCTCGGCCTCCGAGGGGTTCATCCCGGCGGTCGGCTCGTCGAGGAGAAGGAGCTTGGGCTCGGCCGCGAGCGCGCGGGCGAGCTCCAGGCGGCGCTGATCGCCGTACGAAAGCTGGCGCGCCCAGACGTCTTCCCTGCCCTCGAGACTCACCAGGGCGAGCAGCTCCCGCGCCCGGTCCCGCGCCCGCCCCTCCTCCGCGCGCGCGCGCGCGCCGCCGACGAGCACGTCGGCGAGCGTCGTCGGGATGCGCGCGTGCATCCCGACGAGCACGTTGTCCAGCACGGTCATCTCGGCGAAGAGGCGGATATTTTGAAACGTGCGGCAGATGCCCGCGCGGGTGATCCGGTCGGGCGTGGCGCGCCGGAGCGCGCGGCCTTCGAAGCGGATCTCCCCCCGGTCCGGGCGGTAGAGGCCGGTGAGCACGTTGAAGAACGTGGTTTTTCCCGCGCCGTTGGGGCCGATCAGCGCGGCGATGTGTCTTTCCTCGATCGAGAGATCGACGGCGCGCACGGCCACGAGGCCGCCGAAGCTCTTGGTCACGCCGCGCGCCTCGAGCAGCGCCATGTTATTTTTCTCCGTCCTTCTTGGTCGTCGTGAGCTTCGCCGAACCGCCGCGCGGCGGCAAAAATCCCTGCGGCCGGTAGATCATCATGAGAATCAGGATCAGCCCGAACACCATGCGCTCGTATTTCGCCGGCTCGAACTGCGCCGGAATCTGGCTCAGGTCGAACTGGCCGAGGAGCGGCAGCGAGAGCACCATGCCCGATTGGCGGAGAGCGTTGAGCCAGAGCGACAGGCCCTTCAGCAGCTGCAGGTTCAGGATCGTCACGATCGTCGCGCCGAGAATCGCGCCGGGAATCGAGCCCATGCCGCCGAGGATCACCATCGCCAGCACGCCGATCGACTCCATGAAAGTGAAGCTCTCCGGATTGATGAAGCCCTGCTTGGCGGCGAAGAGCACGCCCATCGCCGAGGCGAACGAGGCGCCGACCGCGAAGGCGAGAAGCTTCATCCGAACGACGGGGACGCCCATGGCGACGGCGGCGATCTCGTCCTCGCGGATCGCCTTCCAGGCGCGGCCGATGCGGGAGTTTTCCAGCCGGCGCGTCACGAAGATGATGGCGAGCAGCAGCGCGAGCACGAGAAAGTAGAAATAAACCGGGTAGAGCGCCGTGGGGTCCCGATGGACGCCGAAAAATTCGAGTAGCGGCTGGAAAAAGAGCGGCGGGCGCTGGATCGGCGTGATGCCGCGCGGGCCGTTGGTGAGATTGACCGGCTTGTCGAGATTGTTGACCAGCGCGCGCACCACCTCGGCGAAGCCCAGCGTCACGATGGCGAGGTAATCGCCGCGGAGCCTCAGCACCGGGAGGCCGAGCAGGATGCCGGTGAGCGCGCCGACGGCGACGGCGAGCAAAAGAAAAACGAAAAACCAGGCCGGCGCAAGCGGAAAGTGGCCGCCCGGGATAAACGCGTTCGCCTGGAGCGAGCCGAAGATCGCCCAGAGATAGGCGCCGAGAGCGTAAAACGCGACGAAGCCGAGGTTCAGCAGGCCGACGAAGCCGACCACGATGTTGAGCCCCAGCGCGAGCGCGACGAAGATGCCGATCTGGATCGCCACTTCGAGGTAGTAGCCCTCGATCGTCCCGAGGAACGGCATCAGGACGATCAGCACGGCCGCGCTGAAGAGGAGCTTGGCGGCGCGTTCGACCGGCGCATAATAGATGAAAAACAGCGAGGCCTCGAAAAGCAGAAACGCCGTGACCGAGCGGGGAAACGAATAGACGAGCAGGCTGGTCAGGGCGATGTACCCGGCCAAACCGATATTGATGAGCAGAGTTTTGGTTTCTTCAGAGGTCAAAAATGTTGTTCCTTCTTTTTGCCTTTATTTTATTACGCCCCGTCTTCCCGGACTTTTTCCCCCAGCAGCCCCTTGGGCCGGAAAATCAGAATCAAGATCAGCACCGCGAACGCAAAGACGTCCTTGTACTCCGCGCCGAAGGCGCCGTCGGTGACGAGCGTCAGATAAGAAGCGGCGAACGCCTCCATCAGGCCGAGCACGAGCCCGCCCAGCACCGCGCCCGGGATGTTGCCGATGCCGCCCAGCACCGCCGCGGTAAAGGCCTTGAGCCCCGGACCGAAGCCGCTGTAGGGATTGATCAGGCTGTAGTGCAGGCCGAACAAAACGCCGGCCGCGCCGCCCATCGCGCCGCCGACGAAAAAGGTGAGCGAGATGATCCGGTTGACCGGAATCCCCATGAGGGCGGCGGCGTCCGGGTCCTGCGCCACGGCGCGGATCGCCGTGCCGAGCCTGGTCTTGTTGACGAAGAGATAGAGGCCGAGCAGCATGACGAGCGCGGTCGCGATCACAAGGAGCGATTTGAGCGGCACTTCGACGGCGCCGCCGAGCGGGACGTTCTTGTCCAGGACGTCGAGCGTCGGGTAGCTGAGATAAAAACTGTTGCGCCACAGACTTTCCACCAGGCGGATCAAGTCCTGGAGAAAAAACGACGCGCCGATGGCGGAAATCAGCGGCACCAGGCGCGGCGCGCCCCGAAGCGGCCGGTAGGCCACCCGCTCCAGCGCCGCCGCCGCCAGGCCGCTGACGACCATGCCGGCGAAAACCACCATGAGGATGACCAGCGCCGGGGGCAGCACGGCGAGCGCCCCGGCGGACTCGAGGCCGAGCAGCAGCTCGGCCCCGACGAAAGCGCCGAGCACGAAGATCTCGCTGTGGGCGAAGTTGATGAATTCCAGGACGCCGTAAACCATCGTGTAGCCGAGCGCGATGAGCGCGTACATGAAGCCCAGCACGACGCCGTCGACGACGACCTGAAAAAAAATCCCGGCGGAATAATCCAAACGCCACCTCTCGAAGTCGGTTATGGTAACAAATACCTTCGGCCGCCGCCACTCTATCGCAGGTTAAAGGGTTAAAGACTTGTAAGCAGGCAGCCCTTCGACCCTTGAACGATACCGCCTGTGGTTGACACGGTAGTTCGCCATTCGATACCCTCTAGCGGTGAAGCGCGCGCTCTTTATCGCGGCCGGCGTCGCCGCGCTGCTCGCTCTGGCGATCGTCCTGGCGCCGCCGCTGATCGATCTGGGGGCGTACAAGGCCCGCTATCTCCTGCTGGCGGAGCAGGCGCTGGGCCGCAAAGTGGACGTGGGCGAGATCAGGCTCCAAATCGTTCCCGCGCCCGCGATCCGGCTCTCGGCGCTGCAGGTCGCCGACAACCCCGCCTTTTCCGATGCGCCGTTTTTTACGGCCGAGCGGATGAGCCTGAAGCTGAAGCTCGGTCCGCTGCTCAGAGGACGGCTGGTGGTCGAGGAATTCGTTCTCGAAAAGCCGGCCTTCCATTTAATCAAGCGCGCCGACGGCGCGTTCAACTTCGCCGATATCGCCAAAAAGAAAGCCGACGGCGCGAAAAAGGAACAAAAATCGCCCGCGGCGCGGCCACGGGACGCGGCGCGGCTGGGCCACCTGGCGCCGGCCGTGCTCCGCATCGAGGGCGGCGCGGTCACGCTCCAGACCCCGGGACAAAAGCCGCTCGAGATTCACGGCATCGATCTCTCGGTCCTGGATTTCTCGACGGACCGCCCGTTCCCTTACCGAATGTCGTTGAAAGCGCCCGGCCTGAAGCCGGTCGCGCTCGAAGGGCGGATGCGCTACCGCGCGGCCCAGGCGTCGCTCACCCTGCAGGACAGCCGGCTCAAAGCCGAAGACGTCGAGTTTACGCTCGGCGGCGCGCTCGCCGGCCTCACGGGTGCGCCCACGGTCGATCTCTCCCTCGTCAACGACGGCTTCGAGATCCGGCCGATCGCCAGGCTTCTCGCTTCGGCGGGATACCTGCCGCAGGGTCTGGAGGCCTCCGGCCCGGCCGGCTTGAGGCTCACGCTCGCGGGGCCGTCCAACAACCTCGTCGCCGGAATCCATGCCGACCTCCAGGGCCTCCAGGTGAGCGACAGCCGCGCTTTCAAAGGGACCGTCGCCGGACCCATCGATCTCGCCGCGCCGCTCGGAGGCGGCGCGCCGCTTTTGCGGAAGCTCCGCGGCGACGGCCGGCTGCGGGCGAAAGACGGCGCGCTCACCAGCGTCGATCTGGTGAAAAAAATCGAGCAGGCGACCGGGCTGATCGGCATGGGGAAAGAGGAGCGCGCGGGCGCCACCACGTTCCGCCTGTTGGAGGGCGATTTTACGCTGGCGGACGGAATCGCCGATTTTAAGCGGATCTATCTCAAGAGCCCGGTCATGGAAGCGCGCGGCGGCGGCAAAATGTACCTGGAGCGGCAAACGGCGGACCTCGGGATGGAAGCGGCGCTCTCCCCCGCGGTCTCCGTGCGACTGGCGCGCGGCGGCGCGAGCAATTATTTTAAGAACGCCGACGGCCGCCTCGTCGTGCCGCTCCGAATCACCGGTTCGTTCCAGGCGCCGGCGGTGAGCCTCGACGACGCCAGGCTGGCGCAGAAGGACCCGGGCCGCCCGGCGGAAAAAGCGAAGAGCGCTTCTTTCTTCGAGCGGCTATTCAGCAGAAAATAGGACAGCGCATGGCACGACCCGCGATCGATTACGCCAGGGGAAAAATCCACCACATCCGGACCTTCCGCGAGGAGCTTCTGGAGATCGACCTGGCCGAAATAGCGGCGCCCAAACGGGGGCTCTACCGCCACGTCCGCATTTTCTATCGGGCGGTCGCGGGGTTTATCGAAAACCGCTGCCCGCTCCTGGCCTCGGCGCTGACCTACACCACGCTGCTGTCCCTGGTGCCGCTGCTGGCGCTCATGTTCGCCATCCTCAAGGGCTTCGGCGTGCAGAACCTGCTCGAGCCGGTCCTGATCGACAAGCTCAGCGCCGGCTCCGAGGAGATCGTGACCCAGGTCGTCGGCTACATCGACAAGACCAACGCCAAGGCGCTGGGCGCGGTGGGATTGGCGAGCCTGCTCGTGACCGCCGTCTCCCTCATCGGCAACATCGAAGTCGCGCTCAACCGGATCTGGGGGGTGCAGCACACGCGCTCGATCGGCCGGAAGTTCGCCGACTATTTGAGCGTCATGCTGACCTGCCCGATTCTCGTCGTCGCCGCCCTCGGCCTCACCAGCTCGATCCAGAGCGTCACGCTGGTCCAGTGGATACTCGAGCTGCCGGGGATGAGCTACCTGGTTCTCTTCGTCGCCATGCTCACCCCCTACGTCCTCATGTGGATCGCCCTCACTTTCATCTACGACTATCTCCCGAACACCCGGGTGCGGCTCGGCTCGGCGCTCTACGGCGGCGTCATCGCGGGCACGCTCTGGCAGCTCGCGCAATGGGGCTACGTCCACTTTCAGATCGGCGCGGCCCGCTACAACGCCATCTACGGCGCCTTCGCCCAGCTGCCGATTTTTCTCGTCTGGCTCTACCTGGGCTGGAACATCGTGCTCTTCGGCGCGGTGATCGCCTTCGCCCACCAGAACATCAAGACTTCGGGCAAGGACCCGAACGTGGCGGACGCCCAGTACTCCGCCCGGGAAGAGCTCGGGCTCAAGCTCCTGTGGCTCATCGGCGGCCGTTTCGAGGCCGGCGATCCGCCCTACAGCGCGGCGGCGTTGTCGCGCGAGCTGGTGGTGTCGGTGCGCATCGTGGCCGAGGTCCTCGAGCACCACTGCCGCGCCGGCTTTCTGGTCTCATCGGTCGGGGAGAGCCAGGAGCCGATCTACACGCTCGCCCGCCCGCCCGAGAAAATCAGGCTCGACGACGTCCTCGAGGCGATGCGCCATTACGGCGGCGACCCGTTGAAGACGCGGCGGCTGGAAGGGGAAGAGAAGCTCAAAAGCGTCCTCGAGCGGGTGACCGAGTCGCGCCGCAGCGCCTTGGCGGCGTCGACCTTGAGAGATCTGTTGCTCCAGGAGACATAATGCCTATCCAGCCGCGCCGCACGTTCGGTTTTCACCAGCTCGTCGCGCTCACCTTTTTCTGCGTCGCGGGCGGGGCGTACGGCTTCGAAGACGCCGTCGGCGCCGCCGGGCCGATGATCGCGCTTGTGACCCTGCTCGCCGTGCCCTGGCTCTGGAGCTTTCCCACCGCGCTCATGACGGCGGAGCTTTCCACCGCGATGCCGGAGGACGGCGGCTACGTCGTCTGGGTCGAGCGCGCCTTCGGCAGGTTCTGGGGCTTTCAGGAGGGCTGGTGGAGCTGGCTTTGCAGCTTCGCCGACAACGCGCTCTATCCGGTGATGTTCCTCGACTATCTGACTTATCTCCGCGGCGATATGGCGCCGGCGGAGCGCTGGCTCATCGGCGCGGCGCTCGTCGCCGCGACCACCTGGCTCAACATCCGCGGCACGCGGCTGGTCGGCGCGAGCCTGGTGGTCTTTACCGCGCTGGTCCTCATGCCTTTCGCCGTCATGGTCGTTCTCGGCGCGCCCCGGGCCGACGCCGCCGCCTGGCTCGCGCGCGGCGGCAAGGGGGACTGGGCGCTCCTGGTGAGCATCGTGCTGTGGAACACGTCCGGCTGGGACAACGCCGGGACGCTCGCCGGCGAAGTGGACAGGCCGGGCAAAACCTACCCCGCCGCGATGGCGGCG
>DASWFA010000029.1:0-6233 GCA_036394475.1 Binatia bacterium | reverse complement strand
AAATCAAAGGGCTGCCGCCCGGCCCGATCTGCAACCCCGGCCTCTCCTCCCTCAAGGCGGCGCTCGCGCCCGCGGCGGCGCCCTATCTTTACTTCGTCTCGAAGAACGACGGCTCGCATCTGTTTTCCGTCGAGCTCGCCGATCACAACAGCGCGGTGAAGACTTACCAGGGCGGCGGCGCCAAGCCGCCGGTCAACGGAAGCAAGCCGCGGGTGCGCCGCGCGGGGCGCTAAGCGCGCGTAAAATCACAGCGGAGGATCGCCCGCAGCGGAGGATCGCCCGCAGGAGCCGCCCGTGAGGGGCGGCGGCGGCGAAGCGTGCAGCCGCCACGACCGGCCGCGTCGTTATTACCGCGCCGCGCTCCGCCCTCCGTGATGGCCTCCTCAAGGCGCAATACTATCGCCGCCGCCCGGAATCGGCGGCTCCGAGGGCGCGCCGGCCGCTCAAGCGCGCCTTTATTCCCCGCCCCGGCGTGTTATATTCGGACCATGGGCGCCGCCTCCCGAGCACCGCGCGAAATCATCGACAGCCTCCGCCGCCGCCTCACGATGCAGGCGCTCTGGCGCTCGGCGCTGTTTTTTATCCCGCCGCTCCTCGCCGCCTGGTACATCGTATTTTTCCTCTACCGCTTCGCCTGGCTCGGCCCCGACGCCGTCATGCTCGCGGCCGCAGCTTTTTTGATCGCCGCGAGCGCGCTGGCCGCGGCGCGCTTCTGGCGGCGCGCGCCGGCGGAAAAAACCGCGGCGCTGCTGCTCGACCGAAAGACCGGCGGCGCGGACCGCTTCGTCACGCTGGCGACCATCGAGCCCGCGCTCTGGCGGCCGGACCTCGTCTCCCGGCTGCAAGCGGAAGCGGCGGCGCTCGGCGGCGGCGTCGAATTCAGGCGCGATTTTCCCTTTCGCGTCGAGCGCCCGGTTCTCAACGCCTTCATCGGCGCGCTGATCGCGGTTTTGCTGTTCCATTTGTTTTTCGAGCTGTGGCCGCTTATCAAAGGCGCGCCGGGCGGCGAGCTGGCGCCCATCGCCGAGCGCTTATCGCATCTCCCGGGGCGGGAAAAACTGGCCGCCCGGCTAAAAGCCCTGGCCGCCGCGCTCGCGGACCCGGCGCTTTCGGACGATGAAAAAAAGTCCCTGATCGAGCAACTGCAAAGTGAAATCGACCGCGCCCGCGCCGGCGCCGGCGCAGACGGCCAGGGCGGCCAGAGCGGTGCGGGCGGCCAAAACGGTGAAGGCAGCGAGAGCAGCGATCTGTTGGGCCGGGCGGGCAAGCAGCTGAGCGATTTGCGCGCAGGATTGGAAAAGGGAAAGGGCGAGGGAAAAGGCCAGGCGGGAACGGATAAACAGAGCGGCCAGGGCGGCGGCGCCAAAGAAGGCGCGGCGGCCGGGAAACAAGACGGCGCAGAAGCCCCCGCGCCAGCGGCCGGCGGGAAGAATCAGGCGCGCTCCGATGCGCCCGCGCCCGGCCGCGAGCTCAAAGCGGGCGCAAAGCCGGACGAACAGAAAAAAGGCGAGAGCGGCGACGGCTCCGGGCGGAAGCCCGAGGATTTGAGCCGGCTTGAAGCGCAGGGCGGCGCGGGCGGGGCGTCAAAAGGCGCCGAAGGCGCGGGCGCGAAGTCCGACGGCCAAACGCCCCCGCCCTTTCTCCGCCCCGGCGAAAAGGGGGCGGCCGCGGCCAAAGACGCGCGCTTCGTGGTCGTCGAGCTGCCCGAGCCGGAAGCCCCGGCGACGGGCGCGGCCGTCGAGGGCAAAAGAAAAAGCGCCGGCGCCGGCGTCGAAACGCCCGGCAACCTGCCGCTCGCCCAACCCCGGCCGGAAGCCGGCGTCGAGAAGCAGATGCTGCCGCTGGAATACCGCGGCCTGCTGCGCTGAGATCGCATGAGCCCGGAAGAATTCAAAGATCTGTTTTTGCGCCTCGAGGCGGAGCTGAAAGAGGTCATCGTCGGCCACGCCGAGGTGATCCGCCAGGTGTTGATCGGCTTTTTCGCCGGCGGCCACGTCCTGCTCGAAGGCGCGCCCGGCCTCGGGAAGACGCTGCTCGTCAAGTCGCTCAGCCGCGCGCTCGGCTTCTCGTTCAAGCGGGTCCAGTTCACGCCCGACCTCATGCCGGCGGACATCGTCGGCACGCAGGTGCTCTCCGAGAGCGGCGGGCGGCGCGATTTTCAATTCAAGCCGGGGCCGATCTTCGCCCACCTGGTGCTCGCGGACGAGATCAACCGCGCCACGCCGAAGACCCAGTCGGCGGTTCTGGAGGCGATGGAAGAGCGCCAGGTGACCGCCTTCGGCGTGACCTATCCGATGGAAGCGCCCTTCATGATCCTGGCGACCGAGAATCCGATCGAGCTCGAAGGCACCTATCCGCTCCCCGAGGCGCAGCTCGACCGCTTTTTCTTCAAGCTGCTGGTGGCGCAGCCGACGCCCGCCGAGCTGACCGAGATCCTCCACCGCACCACGCGCGCGGGCTCGCAGGAGGCCGCCCCGGTGCTCGACGGCGACGGCGCGGCGACGATCGCCCGGATGCAGCTCCTGCTGCGCCAGGTTTTGATCGCGCCGCCGCTGGAGAATTACGTCGTCCGCCTGATCCACGCGACCCAGCCGGAGGGGCGGAGGAAAAACGGCGCGGTGGCCGAGGTCGGGGACTACATCCGCTACGGCGCCAGCCCGCGCGGCGCGCAGGCGATCATCCTGGGCGCCAAGGGGCGCGCGCTGGTCGAAGGGCGGGTGCACGTGAGCTTTGAGGACATCGCGTCGGTCATCCACCCGGCGCTCCGCCACCGGTTGATCCTGAACTTTCAAGCCGAGGCGGAAAACGTCACCGCGGACCAGATCCTGGCCGCGATCATCAAGCAGGTCCCGCGCGACTGAAGTAATTTTTTGTTTCGAGTGGATTTTATCGACGGTGATTCATGGCGCCCTGGGAGCTGTCCACGTTCCGCCTGAGCTTGGTTTTCTTTTTCTTGGCCGCCGCCGCGCCCGGCGTCGAAGCGGCGGCGCGGCCGGGGCCCAACGTCGAGGTCGTCGCCGGCCGGCTGGAAACGCCCTGGGCGATCGCCTTCGCGCCGGACGGGCGCATTTTCTTGACCGAGCGGCCCGGCCGCATCCGCGTGATCAGAAACGGCGCGCTCGAAAAGGAGCCCTGGATCAGGCTCGAAGCGTACGAGGGCGGCGAGTCCGGCCTCATGGGCCTGGCGCTCGATCCGGCGTTCGAAAAAAACCGCTGCGTCTACGCCGCCTACACCTACCGCGCCGACGGCAAGCTCAAAAACCGCCTGGTGCGGCTCCGCGACGACGCCGCAACGGGCAAGGGAGTCATGGACCGCGTACTGCTCGACGACGTCGCCGGCGCGGGCAACCACGACGGCGGGCGGGTCAAGTTCGGCCCCGACGGCAAGCTTTACTGGACCACGGGCGACGCGCAGAACGACCGCTCGGCCGAGGACCTGGCGGCGCTCAACGGCAAAATTTTGCGCCTCAACCCGGACGGGACGATTCCGGCGGACAACCCGTTCGCCAACTCGCCGGTCTATTCGTACGGCCACCGCAATCCCCAGGGCCTCGCCTGGCAGCCCGGGACCGGCCGGCTGTACGCGACCGAGCACGGCCCGAGCGGCTTTCCGGCCTGCTGCCACGACGAGGTGAATCTGATCGAGCCGGGAAAAAATTACGGCTGGCCGGTGGTCTACGGCGACCGGACGAGGGAAGGCATGGTCGCGCCGGTGCTCGAAAGCGGCAACGAAACCTGGGCGCCGGCCGGCGCGGCGTTCGTCACGCGCGGGGTCTGGGCCGATTCGATGCTCTTCACCGGGCTCCGCGGCCAGACGCTCTACCGCGTCGCGTTCGACGCCAAAGAGCCGCGCAAGGTCGCGGCGTTCGAGCGCTTCTTCGTCCACCGGTTCGGCCGGCTGCGCGACGTCGCCGAGGGGCCGGACGGGGCGATTTATATTCTCACCAGCAACCGCGACGGCCGCGGCCGGCCCACGGAGGACGACGACCGCGTGCTCAGGATAGTTTTCAAGTGAGACGATGCTCCCCGCGCCCTTCACCCCGGAATTTTTAAACCGCCTGGAAGCCCTGCGCCTCCGCACGCGGAAAGAGGTCCTGGGGAACCGCCCCGGCGCCTACGCCGCGCCGCGGCGCGGCACCAGCCTGGAGTTCGCCGACTACCGGAAATATTCTCCCGGCGACGACCTGCGCTACGTCGACTGGGGCATCTTCGCCCGCTCCGACCGCCTCTACGTCCGGCTGTTTCGCGAGGAGGTGGACCTCTTCGCCTATGTCTTCATCGATGCCAGCCGCTCGATGGCCTGTCCGTCGCCGGCGGAAAAGTTCGCCCCCGCCTGCCGGGTCGCGCTGGCGCTCGGCTACGTCGTTCTGGCGAACCACGACCGCGTCCGGCTCCACTGCTTGGCGGAGCCGGACATCCCCGCGTCGCCGTTTTACCGCGGGCGCCACCGAATTCTCGACCTGATCGATTTCGTCAACGCCGTCGAGCCGGCCGGCGCGCCGGAACTGGCGGCCGCGCTCGCGCGCCACCTGGCGCGCATCCGCCGTCCCGGCAAAGCGATCTTGATCTCCGACTTTCTCATGCCCGCCGCCGCCTACCAGCAGGGGCTCAACCTGCTGCGCGCGCACAACCTCGACATCGCCGCGGTCCAGGTGCTGAGCCGCGCCGAGCTCGACCCGCCGCTCTCGGGCGACCTCCGGCTGATCGACAGCGAAAGCGGCGCGGCGCTGAACGTCTACTGGGGCGAGGCGGCGCGGCGCGAGTACCGCGGCCGGCTCGAGCGCCACAACCGGGAGCTCAAGAGCTTTTGCCACCAGAGCGGCGTTCATTATTCGCTCTACGCCGCCGGGACGGACTTGAGCGAATACGTGCTCACGGCCCTGCCGGCGATGGGGCTGTTCAGGTAGCCCGGGAAGAAGCCCGATGGAATTTTTACAGCCCGCCGCGCTCTACTCGCTGCTCCTGCTGCCGCTGCTGCTGGTGCCCTATTGGGTCAAGCGGCGGCCGCGCCGCCTGGTTTTTTCCAGCCTGCTCTTGTTCGGCGATCTGGCGGCGCGCGCGCGCGCGGGCCGCTGGGGAAGGCTCTACCTGCCGCCGGTTTTCTTTTTGCAGTTGCTGCTTTTGCTGCTCCTGTTTTTGGCGCTGGCGGAGCCGTCGCTCTCCCGGCGCGCGGCGAGCGTCGCGCTCGTGCTCGACAACTCGGCGAGCATGCAGGCCGCCGAGGGCGAAAAAAGCCGCTTTCAAATCGCCCGCGACGAGGCGGCGGAAGTCGTTCGATCGCTTCCCGCCGGCGCGCGCGTGGAGCTTTATCTGATCGCGCCGGCCCTCGCGCGCGTAGGCGAGACGGCGCTGACGGCGGGCCAGGCGCTCGACCGGATCGCCGCGCTGAAGCCGCTCGATCTCGGCGAGCCGGCGCTCGACTACGGCGCGGAGCTCGGCCGGCTCGCGCGCGAGCGCGGCTACGAGCGCGTTTACTTTTTCACCGACCGGCCGGCCGACGGGCAAAGCCCGAGCGTCCGGGTGGTCACGGTCGGGCGGCCGCGGGGGAACCTCGCCGTCGCGTCGTTCTCGGTGAGCCGCTCGTCCCTGACTTCGCCCGAGCTCTCGGGGCGGGTGGAGATTAAAAGCTTTTCGCCGCGCGAGGAAAAATTTCGCCTGGACGTGAAAGGCGGCGGCAGGGTCGTCGCCAGCCGGGTCTATACGATAGCGGCGGGGAAGAGCGCCGCGGCCGCGTTCGAGAATCTGCCGGTCTATCCCTATTATGAAGCCGAGATCGCCGCCGCGGACGACGGCCTGGCGCTCGACAATCATCGCTTCGCCGCCGCGCCGCCGGCGGGCGGCTTGAAAATTCTGGCGGTCTCGCCGCGCCCGGAGGCGCTCGCCAGCCTGAAAGCGATACCCGGCGTCGAGCTGCAAGTCGTCTCGCCCGAGGCCTACCGAAAAGGCGGCTTCGGGCCGCACGCGCTGGAGATCTTTCATTACGCCGCGCCGGCCGCTTTGCCCGATAGCAGCGCCCTCTTCGTCCTGCCGCCGGGCGGAAACCCGCTCGCCGGAATCGGCGCGCCCGCCGCCCGGCCTGTCATATCCGGCTGGCGCGAGCCCCATCCGCTCACGCGCTACGTCAACTTCGCCCTCTTCCGGCCCGCTTACGCGCGCCCGTTGAAGCTCCGCCAGTTCGGCGCGCCGATCATCGACAGCCCGGACGGCCCGCTCGCCGTCGCGCTGGAGCAAAA
>DASWFA010000028.1:0-1871 GCA_036394475.1 Binatia bacterium | reverse complement strand
GAAGACGTCGTTCTCGTACCCGGCGCCCAGCCCGCCGGAGTCGAGAAAGGCGATGCCCGTCGGCCCGACCGTGGCGAGCCAGGAGAATTTCGGGTCGGCGTAGTGCGAGCCGGCAAAGGAAACGAGGTCGCCGAGATCGTTCGAGTTGCGGCTGAGCGGGCCCATGAGGGATTCCCAGCCGCTGTTGAAGCCCGGCTCGACCAGATTGATCTCGTCGAAAGAGTTCGGCCCGTTTTCGGTGTCCCACAGCTTGTCCGTTACAGGATCGAAGGCCATGCCGAAGGAGTTGCGGATGCCGTAGGCGTAATATTTGCTCATCGGGTCTCCCAGCGCAAAGAAAGGATTATCGCCGGGAACCGTGCCGTCGTCGTTGAGCCGATGGATCACCGAGGTGCCGTCCGGGGCCGGACCGCCGGAAAAGTTCTGCAGCTTCCCGTTCCGGTTGAGGTCGCCGTTGACGACGTAGAGCTTCCCGTCGGGGCCGAAAAGAATGATGCCGCCGTTGTGATTGGGCCCGGGCGCGACCGGCAGATCGAGAATGGGCGATACTTGAGCGAGGGTAAGCGCGCCGGCAACGTCGTTCCACAAATATTTATAGACGCGGTTGCCGAGCGGGGAGCCGTTGTCGTTCGCGGAGCTGCCTTCCGTATAAAAAAGATAAACGAAATGATTGGATGCGAAGCCCGGATGGAGCGCGATGCCCAGAAGCCCGCGCTCGTTCGTGGAATCGACGGCCACGTCCAAAACCTCGGCGGCGACGCCGTCGAGGACGCGGAACACTTTGCCGTCGTTTTTCTGCAATACGAGGATGTCGTTGTCGCCGATGAACGCCATCGTCGTCGGCGAGTCCAGGCCGGAGACGACCGGCGCGACCGAGAGATTCGGGTCGATGAGCGCGGGCGCGGCGAAACAGGGCGCCGCGGAGAAGCACGCGGCCAGCAAAAAATAGAGGGCTTTCATGGCGCGAGCGGGTCGAGTATACCGCCGCGCGGGAAAATTCTCCAGAAAAAAACGGCGAATTTATCTTCGCCTATGCCAACGAACGACACGGCGTGAAACGCGCCGCTCCGGCGCGCCACCTCTTGCCTAATCGGCGCTTGTAGGCTACCGTTTCCGCATGCCGCGCCGGTTCACGATCGAGGTCGAGAAGGATTATTTCAATTTCGCCTCGGCCCATTTCCTGGTGTTCGCCGACGGCAGGCGCGAGGCGCTGCACGGCCACAACTACCAGGTCTCGGTCGCCGTCGAGGGCGATCTCGACCGCGCCGGCGTCGTGCTCGACTTCATCGCGTTCAAGCCGCTCGTCAAGCGGATCTGCGACGACCTCGACCACCGCACGCTCATCCAGCGCGACTGCGGCGCGCTGAAAATCCGCCGCGGCGGCGGCCACGTCACCGTGGCCTACCGCGACCAGCGGATCGTGCTGCCGCGGCGCGACGCGCTGCTGCTGCCGATCGCCAACACCAGCACGGAGCTGTTGGCGGAGTATATCGCCGGCCAGATCCGCCGCAGCGTGCGCCGCCATTTCCCCGGCGCGAAGCTGCACGACATCGAAGTCGGCGTGGAAGAGGCGCGCGGGCAGCGCGGGTTTTATCAAGGGGAGTTCTAACGATCGCTTGCGGCGCCGGTCCGGTCGGGCAGGAAAGCGCCGTCGTCACCATCCGCTTCGGTTCACCGCAACGGCTGGATTTGCCTTACCGAAGAACCTCCTGGGATACCTCTTTGAAATTGGAAAATTCGGGATCTTTGTGAATCAGGGTGGCGTCCCGGACCACAGCGGTCGCGCCAATCCAGCTATCCGCCACGGAAAGTCCGGCGCGGACCTTTAAACGAGAGGCCACGTCAAGAATGGCGGGCTCGCAAGAAACCCA
>DASWFA010000027.1:0-1824 GCA_036394475.1 Binatia bacterium | reverse complement strand
CCTTCTCAAGCCGCGGCTTCGAGCCGTTTCTTTGCTCTCGCGGTATTTCCTTCTAATTTCCTCTTAGACCTTCTTGACGGCCTGCGGAATAAGAAATTAAGAGCTTCTCCCCGTCAGCTTTCTTCCCTGTTCGAGAACCGAAAAAGACCGCGGCGCGCTCGGCATCATGAAGCGGTAGCCGTCGCGCACCAGCCGCTCGATGTTTTTGCCGTCCGGGTGCGGGTGGCCGCAGACGACTTTGTGCTCCTTGCAGACGCGCAGAATATTATTGATCGCGGCGGCGACGACCGGGTGGTCGTAGTCGCGCGGATGGCCGAGCTCCTGGCTCAGGTCGCCTTCGCCGATCAGCACGACGCCGATCCCCGGCACTTCCTTTAAAATCCTCGGCAGGTTGTCGATCGCGCGCGTGTCCTCGATCTGGATCACGACCAGGACTTCCCCTTCGGGCGCCAGCGGCCAGACGTCGGCGCGCTTGTAATACTCCTGCTGCGTGAGCCCCCAGTAGCGCGCCGCGCGCTGCGGCGCGTCGCCGCGGATGCCGGGCGGATTATACAGGGGATGCTCGGCCAGGCGCGGGTAGCGGCACGACCGCACCGCGTTGTACGCCTCTTCAACGGTGCTGATGTGCGGCCAGACGACGCCGTAGGCGCCGATGTCGAGCACCTGTTTCGCGATCCACTGGTTCATCTCGCCGCCGTTCGGCGGGACGCGCACGAGCGGCGTGACTTTCGGCGCGAGCGACTTCGACTCGACGATCTCCTTCCGGTCGAGCATGAACTGGAGCGCGCTCCGGAGGCCGGGGAAGTCCAGCGGCGAGTGCTCCATCTCGAAGGCGACGCCGTCGAGCGGCGAGCCCGCCATGGCGATGGCGCTCTCCAGGTCCACCGGGGTAAACGCCACGAACGCGGTTTTACCCTCTTCGAGGGCTTTGATTACGCCGTTCAATCGCGGTATGTCTCCCATTGTGACGATCCTTTCCGTGGGCAGGCCGCTGAAAAAGGCCCATCTACGTCGTTGGGCTCGACCGGTCTCGCTCGGCGTGCTGAAAAAAGTACGCCTGCGCTCGCCGGCCTTCGCGCGCCTAGTATCCGGGACCTTTTTGATCGGCCTGCGCAGAGGTTAGATAACCTACCGATATCACGTGCCGGTTTTTGAAAAAAGGGTGGGCAAACAACCCGGTTGACCCTTGTAGGAGACTCAAGAATATGATCATCGACGCCCATACGCATTACACTTCCGCGCCGCTCGAGCTGTTGGCCTACCGCGCGCGGCAGATCATCGAGCAGGGGAACCCGCTCCGGGCCAAGCTCACGATCAGCGACGAGGCGCTGGAGCGCTCGCTGGAGGGGCAGTTCACGCGCATGGCGGAGACCGGCATCGACCGGCTGCTCTTCTCGCCGCAGGCCTCCGCGATGGGGCACCATTTCGGCTCGCCGCTCGTGAGCCGCTACTGGACCGAGGCGTGCAACGACCTGATCGCGCGCGTCGCCAGGCGCTGGCCGGAGAAAATCTCGCCGGTCTGCCAGCTGCCGCAGTCGCCGGGCGTCGGCCCGAAGGAGTGGATCGACGAGCTCGACCGCTGCGTCAAGGAGATGGGCTTCGTCGGCTGCAACGTCAACCCCGACCCGGCGGGCGGGCGCGAGCCGCTGACGCCGTCGGTGGCGAGCGAGTGGTGGTACCCGCTGTGGGAAAAGCTCGTCGCGCTCGACATCCCGTGCACGATCCACGCGAGCGCGTCGCTCAACCCGGCGATGCATCTCACCAACTCCTACTACATCGGCCAGCACAACGGCGCGGCGGTGGAGATCCTGAAATCGCGCGTGT
>DASWFA010000026.1:0-8599 GCA_036394475.1 Binatia bacterium | reverse complement strand
CGCGCCCATGATGCCGTACGGCCGGTCCTTGCCGTGAATGACGACGCTGATCCCGCTGACGACGCCGTGGTCTCGCAGCAGGTCCGGCCCCTGGAAGCGCGGGTCCGAGCGCAAATCTTCGATGACGACCGGCTCCCATCTCCGCAGGGTATAGGCCGCCTGGGAAGCCCCCTCGGTCGCTACGGCCGCATGGCCGACCAATCCGTCCTTCCAGCCGACGCCCGCGCGGAGGAGCAGTGATTTTTCGTGCGGCTGGAGCTCCATAACCTGGACGTACTCCACCCGAAGCGTGTGCGCGGCGAGAATAACGGCTTCGTCCAGCAGGGCCGAGACGTCGCGGCGCGAGAGCGCGAGGCCGCCCAGATGCGATACGACGCCTTGCTGCAGCGTGTGCACCCGGAGGTCCTGGTTGGCTTTCTCCAGGGCGGCCGCTTGCTGCAGCATCTTCTCGTGCAGCTGGGCGTTGTGGATGGCGATGGCGGCGTGGCCCGCCAGCGCAGTGAGAAACTCGATTTCGTCGCTGTTGAACTCGCGCTTCCCCTTGGTATGGAAGGAAAGGACGCCCAGCTTTTCCCCCTTGGCCGCCAAAGGGATTCCGAGAAAGCAGAGAACTCCTTTCTCGAGGAGAAGCTCCCGGTTTTTACTGCGGCGGTCGGCCAGGACGTCCCGGATCACCAGCGGTCCGTCCGCTTGAAAAGCGGCCCAGGAGAGTCCGCCCTTTCCGCTGAACGCTCGCAGCTCGTCCGGGGTCAGGTTCCACCACGCGCCGAGGTCCAGGGCCCCGGTTTCCCGGTTGACCAGCCGGATGCTGCCGCTCGAGTGCGGCAGGAAGGAGAAGCTCTTCGCCGCCAGGAGGCCGAGCACCGCGCGGAGGTCGAGCGTCGATGCGATGGCGATGGCGATGTCGCGGAGCGCGGTGATGCTCGGAAGGCTCGGAGATGGTTCTTGTTTCGGCTGTGGCGAGGGGCGAGGATCCTGGGAAGTCTCCATACAGGCTTTCCCGTGAAAGCGTGCGATTATCTCACTCATGGCGAGACAGCGTCAAGACCGCCCATTGGCAGCGCCCGCTTCGGGTGTTAGGTAAAAGACTGCCATGGCGCTCCCGGCGGTAGTGATCGACGCGGAATACTTGAAGCATGACCCCGGCCGGTTTCATCCGGAGCGGCCCGAGCGGCTCAAAGTCCTGCTCGATCTCGCGGGCGGGCTGGACGCGGGGGCTTTCCGCTTGATGCCGCCGCGTCCGGCGGCTCTGGACGAGATCGAATCGTGCCACGACCGCGGCTACATCGAGCTCGTGCGCTCCACTTCCGAAGCCAATCGCCACGCGCTCGACGGCGACACGGTGACTTCCCGCGACTCGTTCGGCGTCGGCCTGTTGGCCGCGGGCGGATTCCTGACGCTCCTCGACGCCATCGCCGTGGGAGAGGCGTCGGGCGGCTTCGCCCTGGTGCGGCCGCCGGGCCATCACGCGCTGAAGGACCGCGCGATGGGCTTTTGCCTGTTCAACACGGTGGCGATCGGCGCGCATCACGTGCGGCGCCGTTACGGCGCCCGGCGCGTCCTGGTCATGGACTGGGACGTGCATCACGGCAACGGCACCGAGGCCGCCTTTTATCGCGACCCTTCGGTGCTCTATCTCTCCACCCATCAGTATCCCTACTATCCCGGCACGGGCGCCGCCGCCGACGTGGGCGCAGGGGCGGGGGAGGGGTTTACGGTGAATGTCCCGCTGCCCGCGGGGTGCGGCGACGAGGAGTATCTCAGGGTCTTCAAGGACATCGTCGTTCCGATCGCGGACAAATACGCGCCCGACTGGATTCTGGTCTCCGCCGGCTTCGATCCGCACCGGCGCGACCCGCTGGGCGGCATGAACGTGACCGAGAGCGGCTTCGGCGCCCTGGCCGCCATGCTGCTGCGCTTGGCGGAGAAGCACGCGGGCGGCCGGATCGCGTTCCTGCTCGAGGGCGGCTACGACCTGGCGGCGCTTAAAAATTCGGTCGCCGCCGTGCTGCAGGCGATGCGGGAGCGGCCGGGCGTCGATCTTTCCGAGGCCGGCGGCGCGGCGATCGAGCCGCTGGTGCGCCAGATATTACGGGTGCAAGAGAAATATTGGGCTTTATGAATAATTTTTGGCTCTAAGTTGTGAATTTTAAATTCAAAATTAAGAATTCAGCGTTCAAAATCCGCCCTTCAGCTATTGACCCTCCGGCCGGACTGATCTATTTTTAGGGCTCGTTAAAAAGGACCGATATGAGAGAAACAGAGCCGCGGCGCGTCGTCGTGACCGGTTTGGGTCTGGTAACCCCGCTCGGCACGGGCTTGGAGAAGAACTGGGAGGCGGTTACGGCCGGCCGCTCGGGCATACGGCCGATCACCCGCTTCGGCAACACGGAGTTCTTCGCCAGCCGGATCGCCGGCGAGGTGCCGGACTTTCGCGCCGAAGATTTCATCGAGCCGAAAGAGATCAAGAAGATGGATCTCTTTATCCAGTACAGCGTCGCCGCCGCCCGGATGGCGGCCGAGGACGGCGGCTTCAAAATAGCGCCGGAAGAGGCGGCGGGGGCCGGCGTGATCATCGGCGTCGGGCTCTGCGGTCTCGAAACGATCGAGACCTACCACAAGGCCTATCTCGAAGGCGGCCCGCGCAAGATCTCGCCTTTTTTCATTCCCAAGGTCATTTCCAATCTCGCCCCCGGCCAGATCGCGATCCGCCACGGCGCCAAGGGAGTGAACTGGACTCCGACCTCCGCCTGCGCCTCGGGGAACCACGCCATCGGCGAGGCGTTCCAGCTGATCCGCCGGGGGCTGCAGGACTCCGTCATCGCCGGCGGCGCCGAGGCCGCGATCACGCCGCTCGGCGTGGGCGGCTTCGCCTCGATGAAGGCGCTCTCGACCAGGAACGACGATCCCGAGCGCGCGAGCCGGCCGTTCGACAAGGAGCGCGACGGCTTCGTCATCGGCGAGGGCTCCGGCGTGCTGATCCTCGAAGAGAGGGGGCGGGCGCTTCAGCGCGGCGCGAAAATTTACGCGGAGATCATCGGCTACGCCACCAACGGCGACGCCTACCATATCACTTCGCCGGCGCCGGAGGGCGAAGGCGCGGCGCGCTGCATGGCGCTGGCGCTCCAAGACGCCGGCATCCGGCCCGACGAAGTGAGCTATATCAACGCCCACGGCACCTCCACCGAGTACAACGACTTGAACGAGACGCAGGCGATCAAAACCGTCTTCGGCGCCGACGCCTATAAAATTCCGGTGAGCTCGACCAAGTCGATGACCGGCCATCTCCTGGGCGCGGCGGGCGCGGTGGAGGGGGTCTTCAGCGCGCTCGCGCTTCACCACGGGGTCGTTCCTCCGACCATCAATTATGAAAATCCCGACCCCCGGTGCGATCTCGACTATGTCCCCAACCGGGCGCGCAAGGCGGATATCCGGATCGTGCTCTCCAACTCCTTCGGCTTCGGCGGCACCAACGCCTGCGTGATCTTCAGGAGGGCTGAGTGAGAAGCTCCCACATCAGAAGCGTCATTCTCGGCACCGGCTCGGAGCTCCCTTCGCGGGTGATTACCAACGCGGCCCTGGAGCGGCTGGTCGACACCAGCGACGAATGGATCACGTCGCGGACCGGCATCAAGGAGCGGCGCGTCCTGGAAGACGGCAAAGGCAACGCGAACATGGCGCACGCCGCTTCGGTGCGCGCCCTCAAGGACGCCGGGGTGGAGCCGAAGGACCTCGACGCCATCATCATGGGCACGGTGACGCCCGACTACCCGTTTCCCAGCTCCGCTTGCGTCCTCGAAGACCTGCTCGGCGCGCGGAAGGCCTTTTCTTTCGACGTGAACGCCGCCTGCTCGGGATTTTTGAACGCGCTCGCGGTGGCCGATTCGATGATCCGAACCGGCCAGATCCGCCACGCTCTGGTGGTCGGCTCGGACGCCCTCAGCCGGCTCCTCAACTGGAAGGACCGGGGCACGTGCATTCTCTTCGGCGACGGCGCGGGCGCGGTCGTGGTCGGCGCGTCACACGACGGCCATCGGGGAATTCTCAGCACCAAGCTGCGCACCGACGGCTCTTACGTGAAAACTCTTTACGTCCCGGCGGGCGGCTCGCTCAGGCCGGCGACGGCCGAGACGGTCAAAAAAAACGAGCACACGATCACGATGAACGGCAAGGAGGTTTTCAAGGTGGCGGTGCGCTCGATGGAGGAGATCAGCCGGGCGGCGCTCGAAGAGGCGGACGTGTCGATCGATGAGATTTCGCTGGTGATTCCGCACCAGGCCAATCTGAGAATCATCTCCGCGCTGGCGGAGCGCTTGAAGATCCCGATGTCCAAGGTCATGGTGAACCTCGACCGCTACGGCAACACCTCGGCCGCGTCCGTGCCCGTGGCGCTCGACGAGGCGCGGCGCGAAGGGCGCATCCGCCACGGCGACATCGTGCTGCTGAACGCCTTCGGCGCGGGGTTTGCGTGGGGAGCCGCCGTAGTAAAGTTTTAAAAAAGTTTCGAGTTTATAGTTCCAGGTTTCGAGCCCCCGCCCAAACTTTAGCCGTAACTCATAGCCGAAACTCAAAAACGAAAGGATAAGTTGCAAGCTCTAGTTTCGGGTCGGAGCCTCCTCGTCCCGACTTGAAACTGGAAACCCTGAAACTCGAAACTTTTTTTATGCCCCATTTCCAAGGCGAATTCGGCCTCCAATTCGTTACCCATCTGGCCAATCATTATTCCGTGCGCGATCTCGTCCGGCTCGCCCGGCTCGGGCATGACAAAGGCTTCGCGCAGATCTGGGTCAACGACAACGTCCGCTACCGCGGCCAGCTCGTCGTGTTGACGGCGATCGCCGCCGAAGTTCCGATCCGCGTCGGCACGGCGATCCTCGTGCCCTATTTCCACCAGCCGCTCGATCTCGCGGGCTCGCTCGGCGCGCTCTCCGAGCTCTCGGACGGGCGCGAGATATGCGTCGGGCTGGCGCGCGGCGACCTGGGGCAGGCGCCGCAGCACGTGGAGATGACCCGGCCGATCGCGATGGTGCGCGAGACGGGCCAGTTTCTCCGCCGCGCGGTCGACGGCGAGGAGATCGCCTACGCCGAATTCCCCCTGCTCTGCGAGTACTACCGCCTCAACCGGGAAGGAAAATTCCGCCTGGCGTTCGAAGCGCGCGCGCCGTTTTGTTTTCTCTCCGGCGGCAACGGGCCGCAGTCGCTCCGCATGGCCGGCAAGACGATGGACGGCGTGATCTCCTCCGGCACGTTCATTCCGATGCTGCGCGCGGGCCGCCAGGGGAAAATGCTGGCGGACGCCGACGCGTCGGCGCGCGAGGCCCGGCCCGGCAAGCGGCTCCGCAAGATGTGCGAGCTGAACGTCTCGATCTCGCGGAACCGCGCGCAGGCGTTGGAGTTTCCCAAGCGGCAGGCGGCGCACTCGGTGCTGCAGTGGGAGGCGCTCGGCTTCAGCGACGAGGAGTACGACCGGCTCGGCGTCCGGCGCGAAGAGGTGCTCCGGCTGAAGGAATCTTTCCGTTCGGGCGCCACGGTCGAAGAGGCGGCCAAGCTCGTGAGCGACGACATCGTGCGCGCCTGCTACGTCGCGGGCGGCCCGGACGAGGTGGTGGAGCAGATACTCACGCTCAGCCGCGCGGCCGGCGACCTGGGCTACGACCAGATCGCCTTCGCCAAGCTCGGACCGGACTACGACGAAGCGATCGAGCTCCTCGCGCGCGAAGTCGTCCCGGCGCTGCGGCGATAGCGCGGCCTCGTCGCGGACGGGCCGCCGTTGGGTCTAGGAAGCGCGCTTACATTCGCCGCGATGGCGTCTGGAGATGCATTCCAGACATACCGTGCCGCGCAAGAGATGTTCGGGGCGTTGGATCTCTATGTAGTTTTCGGCCGGCCAGTCAGAGCAGTTGGCGCAAAAGTGCCAGACCTCCCCCTCCGAATGTTTCCGGTAGCTCGGTTCTGGAGCGCCGCGCGATTCATCCGCCGACATGGATTACCATCGAAAACGAAAAGGGGATATATTAATAATAATACTTTACGACAGAATCACGATAATATTTTTGACTAGAAATCCCAAATCGGGTATTTACCCTCATCTTGATCGGGTTTTTACCCGATCCAAACCAGGAGGTGCCTCATGGCGAAAGATCCGGTTTGCGGCATGAGCGTCGAGGAAGGCAAGGCGGCGGCGACGTCTTCTTACGATGGCGCGACCTATTACTTTTGCGCCCGGGTGTGCAAGGAATCGTTCGACAAAGATCCCGAGAAGTATCTCAAACAAAATCGGTAGAAAAAAACTTTATGGCCATCGATCCGGTCTGCGGCATGGAGGTCGAGGAAGAGACGGCCGCCGGTACCTACGACTACCGCGGCCGGACCTATCTCTTCTGCAACCTCGGCTGTCTCGAGCGATTCAAGCAAGAGCCGGAAAAATTTCTCGCCGGCGCGCCCGAATCGAAAGCAGCGCCGCCCGGCGCCGTCTACGTCTGCCCGATGGACCCCGAAGTGCGGGAGTCCAAGCCGTCCGCCTGCCCGAAGTGCGGCATGGCCCTGGAGCCGCTTACGGTCGCGCCTCCGGCGACGCGGACCGAGTACGTCTGCCCGATGCATCCGGAGATCGTCCGGTCGGAGCCGGGCTCCTGTCCGATCTGCGGCATGGCGCTGGAGCCCAGGACCGTAACGCTCGAGGAGGAGGCGAACCCCGAGCTCGTCGACATGACGCGCCGCTTCCGGATCGCGGTGGTCCTCAGCGCGCCGGTTTTTTTCCTCGCCATGTCGGAGATGATCCCCGGCCAGCCCGTCCAGCGCCTCATTCCGCCCGGGTACCTCAATGGGCTGCAGCTCTTCCTCGCGACGCCGGTCGTCCTCTGGTGCGGCTGGCCGTTTTTTCAGCGCGGCTGGGCCTCGATCGTAAACCGCAGCCCGAATATGTTCACGCTGATCGCCATCGGCGTGGGCGCGGCCTACGGCTACAGCGTTCTTGCGACGGTTTTTCCGGGCTTGTTTCCCGATTCGTTCCGCGGCCACGGGGGCGCGATCGGCGTCTACTTCGACGCCGCCGCCGTGATCACGACGCTGGTGCTCCTCGGCCAGGTGCTGGAGCTCCGCGCCCGGAGCCGCACCGGCAGCGCCATCCGCGCGCTGCTCGGCCTGGCGCCGAAGACCGCGCGGCTCGTCCGGGACGACGGCGGCGAAGAGGATGTCCCGCTGGAGCGGGTCCGGCCCGGCGACCGCCTGCGGGTCCGGCCGGGGGAGAAAATTCCGGTCGACGGCGTGGTGCTGGAAGGCTCGGCTTCGGTCGACGAATCGATGCTGACCGGCGAGCCGATCCCGGTCGAGAAAACGGCCGGCAGTAAAGTCACGGGCGGCACGGTGAACGTCGCGGGCAGCTTCGTCATGCGCGCCGAGCGCGTCGGGGCCGACACGCTCCTGGCGCAGATCGTCCGCCTGGTGAGCGAAGCGCAGCGAAGCCGCGCGCCGATCCAGAAGCTCGCCGACGCCGTCGCCGGCTATTTCGTTCCGGCGGTGGTCTTGATCGCGCTCGCCGCTTTCATCGTCTGGGCGGCGGTCGGCCCGGAGCCGCGCCTGGCCTACGCGCTTTTAAACGCGGTGGCGGTGCTCATCATCGCCTGCCCGTGCGCTCTGGGGCTGGCGACGCCGATGTCGATCATGGTCGGCATGGGCCGGGGCGCCGCCGCCGGGGTGTTGGTCAAGAACGCCGAGGCGCTGGAGGTGCTGGAGAAGGTGGACACGGTGGTCGTGGACAAGACCGGCACGCTGACGGAAGGCAAGCCGCGCCTGACCTCGATCGCCACGCTGGGCGGCGGCGACGAGTCCGAGCTGCTGCGCCTGGCCGCCAGCCTCGAGCGCGCGAGCGAGCATCCGCTGGCGGGCGCGATCCTCTCGGCCGCCGCGGAGCGCGGGCTCAAGCTCTCCAGCGTGGAAAACTTCCGCTCGCTCACCGGCAAGGGGATCGCCGGCTCGGTCGATGGGAAAAACGTCGCGCTGGGAAATCAAAAGCTGCTGGACGATCTCGGCGTAAGCCCGGAGAAATGCGCATCCATGGCGGCGCAGCTGCAGCGGAGCGGCCAGACGGTGATGTTCGTCGTGATCGAAAACCGGCTCGCCGGGCTCGTCGGCGTGTCGGATCCGGTCAAGCCCTCCACGCCGGAGGCGATTCGAGCGCTCCATGCGGACGGCGTGCGCATCGTCATGCTGACCGGCGACAGCCGCGCGACGGCGGCGGCGGTGGCGGAAAAACTCGGGCTCGACGATTTTCAGGCCGAGGTGTCGCCCGAGCAGAAGCTGGAAGCCGTCAAGCGCTTGCAGGCCCAGGGCCGCATCGTCGCCATGGCCGGCGCGTCGTTGATGCCGTCGCTGGCGCAGGCCGACGTCGGCATCGCCATGGGCAACGGGACGGACGTGGCGATAGAGAGCGCGGACGTCACGCTGGTGAAGGGCGATCTCCGCGGCATCGTGAAGGCCCGGCGCCTCTCGCGCGGCACCATGCGCAACATCCGGCAGAACCTTTTCTTCGCCTTCGTCTATAACGTGCTCGGCGTGCCGATCGCGGCGGGCGCGCTCTATCCGTTCTTCGGCATACTGT
>DASWFA010000025.1:0-10522 GCA_036394475.1 Binatia bacterium | reverse complement strand
CGGCGTCGCCCGAGCGCGACTAGCGGATGAAGAGCGGCGCGAGGACGAGCGTGATCGTGGCGAGAAGCTTGACGAGGACGTGGAGCGATGGGCCTGCCGTGTCCTTGAACGGATCGCCGACCGTGTCCCCGACGACGGCCGCGGCGTGGGCGTCCGAGCCCTTGCCGAGCACGTTGCCCTGGTCGTCCTTGAGGTGGCCCGACTCGATGTACTTCTTAGCGTTGTCCCAGGCGCCGCCGCTGTTGTTCAAAAACGTCGCCATGAGAATCCCGGTGATGGTGCCGACCATCAGGAACGCCGCCACGGTCTCGGCGCCCATGTTGAAAAGATAGCGAAAGATCACGCCCACGGCGATCGGCATGCCGACGGCCAGGATGCCCGGCAGCACCATCTCTTTGAGCGCCCCCACGGTGACGATATCGACGCAGCGGCCGTAATCGGGCTTGGAGGTGCCGGCGAGGATGCCCGGGTCCGCCTTGAACTGGCGCCGGACCTCGTTGATCACGTAGTAGGCGGCCTTGCCGACCGCGCGGATGGCGAGCGCGGAGAAGAGAAACACCAGCATCGCGCCGAGCAGCGCGGCGACGAAGACTTCCGGCTTGGCGATGTTGACCGCTTCCAGCTTGGCGCCGTAGTGCGCGACCTCGTCGAGATAGGCGGAGAAAAGCAGAAAAGCCGCGAGCGCGGCCGAGCCGATGGCGTACCCCTTGGTGAGCGCCTTGGTCGTGTTGCCGACCGCGTCCAACCGATCGGTCTTCCGCCGGACCTCCTCGGGCTGCTGGCTCATCTCGACGATGCCGCCGGCGTTGTCGGTGATCGGGCCGAAGGTGTCCATCGCCAGGATGTAGGCCGCCGTGCCGAGCATGCCCATGGTGGCGACCGCCGTGCCGAAGAGGCCCGCGTGCGGCACGCCGCTCGCGCGGCCGAGGTAATACGACGAGATGATGGCGATCGAGATGACGATCACCGGTACCGCGGTGCACTCGAGCCCGACCGCCATGCCGGTGATGACGTTGGTCGCGGGTCCGGTCTGGGACGCTTCGGCGATCGACCGGACCGGCCGGTATTTGTATTCCGTGTAGTACTGGGTGATGTAGACGAACGCCTGGCTCATGGCGATGCCGATGACGCCGCAGAAGAAAAAGTAGAGCCACGCCCATTCAGCCTCCGGATGGGCGGCGGTATCGACCGCGAGCAGCCAGCGGGCGGAGATAAAAAATCCGATCACGGCGAGAAAGGTGGTCACGTAATAGCCGCGGTTGAGAGCGTCCATCGGATCGCCGTTTTCCTCGGTCTTGACGATCATGACGCCGACGATCGAGGCGATGAGCCCGAAGGCGCGCGCGATCAGGGGGAAGAGAATGCCTTTCAAGCCGAAATAGGGGAACAGGCCCACGCCCAGGATCATCGCGCCGATGTTTTCCGCCGCGGTCGACTCGAAGAGGTCGGCGCCCCTGCCGGCGCAGTCGCCGACGTTGTCGCCGACGAGATCCGCGATGACGGCGGGGTTGCGCGGGTCGTCCTCCGGGATGCCCGCCTCCACCTTGCCGACCAGGTCGGCGCCCACGTCCGCCGCCTTGGTGTAGATGCCGCCGCCGAGCTGCGCGAACAGCGCGACGAACGAGGCGCCGAAGCCGTAGCCCACGATGGTAAAGGGGATTTTCTGCGGATCGTGGCCCATCGACTGGAGCAGCGCGTAGAGGCCGCCGACGCCGAGCAGGCTCATCGCCACGACGAACAGGCCCGAGACCGCCCCGCCGCGAAGCGCGATGCGGAGCCCCTCGTTGAGGCTCGACCGAACCGCCGCCGCGGTGCGGATGTTGGAGCGGATCGACACCCACATGCCGATGTAGCCCGCGATCACCGAGCAGGCCGCGCCGAGAACGAAGGACAGGGTCGTCCAGAACGCCATCTCCATCGGCGGCACCGGGTCGGCCGGGCTCGGCGAGCGGACGTAGGCGTAAAGGACGAAGATCAACGCCGCCAGCACCACGGCGAGCGTCACGATCGTCTTATTCTGCCGCGCCATGAAGGCCTCGGCGCCCTCCTTGATCGCGTTGGAGATCGCCTGCATCGCCTCGGTGCCGACGTCTTTTTGGAGCACGTAGCGCGCCAGGTAGACCGCGAACAGCAGGGATGCGAAGCTCACGAGGATGACGAATAAGATCATTCAATGGTCCTTTCTTTCTTCGGGTTGTTCATCGCGCTCTTTGCGCCAGATATAGGCGACCCCGATGCTGAGCAGATACAGGATCAGCATGGGCGCTGCCAGCAGCGTCTGGTTGATGACGTCCGGCGTCGGCGTCAGGATGGCGGCGGCGACAAAGATGAGAACGATAGCATAACGAAACGACCTCCACATCAGGCGGTAGTCCACGATTCCCAGCCGCACCAGGAAAAAGGTGAACACCGGCAGCTCGAACGTGACCCCGAATGCCAATATCATGCGGAAAAAAAAGCTGAAATACTCGCCGATGCGGATCTCCGGCGAGACGCCGAGTGAGAGGTATTGATCGACGAAGTAGGCGAAGGCGACGGGCAGCACGACGCGGTAGCAAAAGTAGGCCCCGCCCGCGAAGAAAGCCGTGGCCGAAAGCACGAAGGGAGCGACGAGTTTTTTTTCGTCCCCCAGCAGCCCGGGCGCCAGGAAGCGCCAGATCTGGTAGAAGATCACCGGAGAGGCGAGAAAAAGCCCGCCGACCAGCCCGACCTTCATCTCGATGAAAAACGCCTCGGTGACCCCCGTGCCGATCAGGCTCTGCCCGGGCTGGAGCGCCCCCTTGAGCGGCGCGATCATGAAGCTGAAGATCCTGTCCGATTGCAAGTAGCATAGTACGAAGGCCAGCGCGAGCGCCCCGACCGATTTGACCAGCCGCCAGCGGAGCTCCTCGAGATGCTCCGTGAAGGTCATGTACGGGTGCGCCGCCATATCGTGCGAAATCGATTACGAATGTTTGAATTTTTTTGCCAGACCGATCAAAAGGCTTCGGCTGCGAGGCGTGCGACAGACCGGCGAGCGGAGGCGTACTTTTTTGTACGTCGACGCGAGACGGTCGAGCACAACGAAGCAGATGAGCCTTTGGGACGGTCTGGGTGCAAAAAAGGGGAAGGATTGGGTCCTTCCCCTTTTCAGTTGCCGAAACCAATTAAAGCGACTCGCGCCTTACTTGGTTTTTTTCTCTGCCGGCTTTTCAGGAGCCATCGGCGCCGTCGACGAATCCGTGCCGGGGGCCGGAGCCATCGCGCCGGGCGCACCGGCCTCAGGAGCCGCCGGCGCCGCTGGAGCCGGCGGAGGAGGCGGAGGCGGTGGTTCTTCTTTCTTCCCGCAACCGGCAATAGCCAGAGTAAAAATAAAGAGGCTCACCATCGACCATGAAGCAACTCGTTTTCCCATCCTTGTTCACCTCCTTTCCACAACTCAAGAGCATGCTTGCTAGGAAATTTTATTACATAAGACGGAAAAACTTGCAAGGGGGTTGTTCCCCCATGCCGCGGGGAAAGCTTACCAGGCGACGCCGCGCGGCAGGCCCGCTTCGGCGCGCGGGCCCGGATCGGCGGGAGCGGCCGGAGCGTCGATCTCCGGGGGCGTTTCCGGCTCGGCCCGGGCCGGGAGCGCGGGGGCTATTTTGGCGCCGGTCGCAAAAGGAATGCGCGCCAGCGGCGTGCTTTCGAAGACCGGCATGGGATAGCGCTCCCGGAGGTTCACTTCCTGCCAGTTGATGCCCTCGGGCACGGGAAAATCCTCGGCCGCCTTCGAGAGCGGCGCCCGGCTCATGAAAGAAAGCCAGATCGGCAGCGCCGTATTGGCGCCGGTCTCTTTGTCCCCGAGCGGCCGGTGGTCGTCGTAGCCCACCCACACCCCGGCCGCGATCTCGGGGGTGTAGCCGATAAACCAGCCGTCGCGGAAATCGCTCGTGGTGCCGGTCTTGCCGGCGACGTTTTTGCCCAGCTTGGCCGCGGCGCGGGCGGTCCCGCTCTGGACCACGTTTTTCAGCATGTCGGTCATCACGTACGCGACTTCCGGAGCGAGCGCCGGCTCGACTTCCGGCTCGTTCTCTTCCAGGACGTTGCCGTTCCGGTCGGTCACTTTCAGGATGAAAAGCGGCTCGGCCAAGAGGCCGCCGCCGGCGAACACGCCGTAGGCCCGGACCATCTCGAGGAGCGTGACCGAGGCGGTGCCGAGGCCCAGCGCGAGATTTTTTTCCAGGGGGGATTCGATGCCGAGCTTGCGCGCCTGGCGGACGATCCGCTCCACGCCGACGCGCTGCACCAGGCGCACGGCGACGCTGTTGAGCGAATGCGCCAGAGCGCTGCGGAGCGTGACCGGGCCGACGAACTTGTTGTCGTAGTTCTGCGGCCGCCAGAGCTTGCCCGCCGCCATGCGGAAGCTGAGCGGCGCGTCCTGCACGACCGACAGCTCCGAATAGCCCGCCTCCAGCGCGGCGGAATAGACGATCGGCTTGAAGGCGCTGCCGGGCTGGCGCTTGGCCTGCAGGGCGCGGTTGAACTGGCTCGAGTAAAAATCGTAGCCGCCCACGAGCGCGCGCACCATCCCCGTGGCCGGCTCGATGGCGAGCAGCGCCCCCTCCACCTCGCCCCGGCCTTCGGCGGCCGGCGCGCGGGCCTTTCTCTTCACCCGCAGCCGGATCTCGTCGAGCCCTTCCCGAACCGCTTTTTGCGCCGCCATCTGGACCCCGGCGTCGAGCGTGGTGTGGATCTGGAGCCCGCCCTGCAGCAGGGGATCGAACCCGTAGCGGTCGCCGATCACGCGGCGCACGTGCTCGACGAAGTAGGGCGCGATGCTGGAGTTGAGCGCGGGGGCGGGATTCAAGCGGACGGGGGTCTCGAGCGCCTCCTGATAAACCGTCTTGGGGATGTATCCTTCCTTGAGCATCCGGCCGAGAACGTAGCGCTGTCTTTCGCGGGCGGCGAAAAAATCCCGGTAGGGCGAATTCCGGCTCGGCGACCGGGGGAGGCCCGCCAAGAGCGCCGCTTCGGCCACGCCGAGCGCGTCCACGCTTTTCCCGAAATAGTCGCGGCTCGCCGCCTCGATGCCGTAATTGCCGTGGCCGAAGTAAACCTGGTTCAGATAAAGGTAGAGGATCTCGTCCTTGGTGTGGTTCTTCTCCACCCGGTAGGCGAGGATCGCTTCGCGGATCTTGCGCGAGAAAGTCCTTTCCGAGGTCAGAAAAAATCCGCGCACGAGCTGCTGCGTGAGCGTGCTGGCGCCCTCGCGCACGCCGCCCTTCCGCAGGTTGGCGAAAGAGGCGCGCACGATCGCGAACACGTCGATGCCCCCGTGCGCGTAAAAGCGCGAGTCCTCGGCGGCGAGCAGCGCCTGGACGACGTGCGGAGGAATCCGCTCCAGAGGGACGATGACCCTGCGCTGGAAGTAGAACTCGCCGATCGGCTGCCCGTGCACGTCGTAGACCGTGCTGACGACGGCGGGTTGATAGTTGGTTTTCAAATCGAGCCGGCTGGGGAGATCGCGTCCATAATAGTAAACGATCCCGCCGACGATGAGCGCCGCCGAAAGAAAAGTCCACGCGGCGGACCAGAGAACGATGCGAAGCGTCGGTCCGATTTTCATAAAGCTCGCGGGCGTTGGTGGCAAAGCGAAGCGATTTTACCAGAACTCGCGGAAAAATATAATTCTTTTTTTACTTCGCCGAGCGAAAAATCGCCCCGCATACCGGCCGCCGGAAGGCGAAACTCACAAAACCTGTTCATAACTTGTTGATAAGTGCTGACGGGAGCGGGCCGCAAGGCTCAAAATAGCCGAGCGGAACGAAATGCCCAAATTCACGGCACAAATTGTCCTTTAATTATAAATAGTTACCGAATATTTGCCAGAACGGTCCCGGCGCCATGACGGAACCCTACAGCTCCCGGGGCGATCCGTCCACGAAGCCCCGGAGGGAGGTCAAAAAAATCCTTGCGACTTCGCAGAGTTTCAGGCGTCGTTGCGGCGCGAGCCGGCGTTGACTCCGGGAGAGGCGGATGATAAAAGAATTGATTACTTGAAATCCTTGAGCGGAGGTTTTACTTGGCTATTCATCCATCGGCGATCAAGCGGCACCGGCAGAGCTTAAAAAAACGGGCGGTCAATAAAGAGGCCCGGTCGAAGCTCAGGACTCTGATCAAAAAAGCCCGGCAGGTGATCGAGACTAAAAACGGCGAGCAGATTTCCGCCCAGCTGCGCGAAGTCAGCCGCGCGCTCGGCAAGGCCGTGAGCAAGGGACTGCTCAAGAAGAACACCGCCTCGCGCTGGCTCTCCCGCATCTCCCGCTCGTCCCACCGCGCCGCCGGCGCCCGATAGAAACGGCTGGAATACTTCCAGCCATTCTTAAATCAAGTTCACCGAAGCGACCATCCCGACGCCCGCCTGGGGGTGTCTCGCAGGGCCGATGCGTCCGGTCCCGACGTTCGAGCGTAATTTTTTTCGCCGAGCGTAGTACGGGCTATGGTAGACGGTCCTTTAGGGCCGGCCTGTCAGAACATTTCCATCAAGCGGGCATGTAGATCGCGCGCCGCCTGGCCGAGCAGGCTGTCGCGGGCGTCCTGCCTCAGACTCTCCGTCAATTGAATGTCCGTGAACTGGCGCACGTCCGTCGCGCTCCACCCCCGCGCGCGGAAGTCCGACGAAGTCGTCACCACCGCGCCGCGCGAGCCGGCGTAAACGTCCGAGAATCTCGCCCCCTGCGTGCGCCACAGGACCTCGTCCGGCGCGCGCCGGCGCAGCGTCATGTCCAGGACCAGCAGCATTTCGTATTGCAGCGCCTCGTCGTGGCGGTTGACTCCCACGACCCGGCTGTCGAACGTGCGGAGCACGCCGCTCAGAACGGCGTCCGCCTCTTCGGGGCTGTCGACCAGCTTCATCTGTCCCTTCTGGTGCAGCTCGCTCTTGAGGATCGCCAGAAACTGCCGCTCGATACCGACCTCTTTCGTCCGGTTGATAAACGGCTCGACGAAAACGGTGCGGACGTCGCGCGGAAAGCCCTCGCCTTTGCCCGAGAACTGATAACCGCAGCCGGCGGCCAAAACCGCCCCCAGCAGCAAGGCCGCTCCGAGGCAATTTTGAATTTTGAGTTTTGAGTTTTGAATTTTACCTACCATCTTCCGCCTGTAGCCCGCCCTGTTGGTTCCCTCAAAACCCGAAACCATGTCCTGAGCGGAGCCGAAGGATCGAAACCCGAAACTCTTCATGCTCATCCCTCCAGCACGATGTTCACCAGTCGTCGGGGCACCTGTATCACCTTCTGGATTCCCCTGCCAGCGACAAATCCCTTCACCTTGGGGTCGGCCATCGCCTCGGCCTCGATCGACTCGCTGGTCGCGTCCGCCGGCACCGTTATCTTGCCCCGGACTTTGCCATCGACCTGCACGACGATCAAGAGCTCTGCGCGCTCCAGGGCCTCGCTGGAATAGGACGGCCACGGCACCCGGTCGAGCGGCGTTTTCTCGTCGAGGGCCTCCCAGAGCTCGCTCGCGACGTGCGGGACGAAAGGATAGAGGAGGACGACGATCGCCTCGACCGCTTGTTTGACGATCGCGGCCCGCGCGCCCGCCGCGGCCCGGTTTTGCGACTCGGCCACGACCGCGTTCAAAAGCTCCATGATCGCGGCGATCGCCGTATTGAAGTGAAACCGCGTTTCGATGTCTTCAGTGACTTTTTTGATCGTCCGGTGCGTGAGCCGCTGCAAGTCCTTGAGCTCCGGCGAAAGCCCGCCTGGCGCCATCTCCGATCCGGCGGCGCTCATGGCGTCGCGATGCTGGAAAATAAAGCGCCACAGGCGGGTGAGAAAGCGGAAGGCGCCTTCGACCCCCTGGGCGTTCCATTCGAGATCCTTTTCCGGCGGCGCGGCGAACAGCGTGAAGAGCCGCGCCGTGTCCGCGCCGTAGGCGGCGATGAGATCTTCGGGGTCGACGATGTTTTTCTTCGACTTGGACATCTTCTCGACCCGGCCTTTGACGGCCGGCTTGCCGCAGTGCGGGCAGCGCCATCCCGCCTGGTCGGAGCCGGCCAGCTCGGCGGGAAAAAGCCAGCCGTGGTCCTCGCAGCGGTAGGTCTCTTTGGAGACCATCCCCTGGGTCAGCAGGTTGGCGAACGGCTCGCCGACTTTGGCGAGCCCCAGGTCGCGCAGCGCCTTGGTGAAAAAGCGCGCGTAGAGCAGGTGCAGCACCGCGTGCTCGACGCCGCCGATGTACTGATCGACGGGCATCCAGTAGCCGGCCTTGTCGGGGTCGAACGGCGCCGCGTCGAACTTCGGCGAGGTATAGCGGAAGTAATACCAGGAGGAGTCGACGAAGGTGTCCATCGTGTCGGTCTCGCGCCGCGCCGCGCCGCCGCATCTGGGGCACTTCGTCTCGACGAATTTTTTGCTTTCCGCGAGCGGCGAGCCGCCCTTGCCGGTGAACGGCACGTCGCGCGGCAGGGCGACGGGAAGGTCTTTTTCCGGCACGGGGACGACGCCGCACTTCGGGCAATAAATGATCGGGATCGGCGTGCCCCAGTAGCGCTGGCGCGAGATGCCCCAGTCGCGGAGCCGGTAGCGGATGTCCTTTTTGCCCCAGCCTTTTTCTTCGAGATGGAGCGCGACCTTTTCTTTGCCCTCGGCGCTCGGCAGGCCGGTGAAGGGGCCGCTGTCGGCCATCACGCCTTCGTCGGCGTAGGCTTCGCGCATCGCTTCCGGCGCGAGCGCGGCGCCTTGGGGCTGGATGACGACGCGAATCGGCAGGCCGTACTTTTTGGCGAACTCGAAGTCCCGCTGGTCGTGCGCCGGCACCGCCATCACCGCGCCGGTGCCGTACTCCATCAGGACGAAATTGGCGAGGTAGATGGGAATTTTTTCTCCGGTAAACGGATTGACGCAGTAGCTCCCGGTGAAGACGCCCTCTTTCTCGCCTTCCTCTTCGCCCCGGCGCGCCAGGCCGGCTTTTTTAATCCGCTCGACGAAATCCCCGACCGCCCGCTCCTGCGAGGTCCCGCGGGCGAGCTCCAGCGCCAGCGGATGCTCGACCGCGAGCGAGACGAACGTCGCGCCGTAGACCGTGTCCTGGCGGGTGGTGAAGACGCGGAGCGCGCCTTCGCCGCCGGCGAGCGGGAACTCGATCTCGGCGCCGGTCGATTTGCCGATCCAGTTCCGCTGCATCGCGAGGACCTTGTCCGGCCAGCCCGGGAGCCGGTCGAGGTCCGCCAAAAGCTCGTCGGCGTAGGCGGTGATGCGGAAGAACCACTGCTCCAGCTCCTTCTCGACGACCGGCGTCTCGCAGCGCCAGCAGGCGCCTTCGATCACCTGCTCGTTGGCGAGCACCGTCTCGCAGGAGGGGCACCAGTTGACCGAGGATTTTTTTTTGTAGGCGATGCCGCGCTCGTAGAGCTTTAAAAAGATCCACTGGTTCCAGCGGTAGTAGTCCGGCTCGCACGTCGCCAGCTCGCGCTCCCAGTCGTAGGAGAGCCCCATGCGCCGGAGCTGCGTCTTCATGTAGAGGATATTTTCGCGGGTCCACGCTTCGGGATGGATCTTCCGCTCGATCGCCGCGTTCTCCGCCGGGAGGCCGAAGGCGTCCCAGCCCATCGGGTGGAGCACGTTGTGGCCGCGCATTCTCTTGTAGCGCGCCACCACGTCGCCGATGGAATAGTTGCGCACGTGGCCCATGTGGATGCGGCCCGACGGATAGGGAAACATCTCGAGGACGTAGTACTTGGGGCGGGCGGGGTCTTCCGCGGCGCGGAAGCTCTGCTTCTCTTCCCAGAGCCGCTGCCACTTCTCTTCGACTTCTTGGGGATGATACCTGTCTTCCATGCGACAGCGGCGCTATTCGGCCTTGGCCGCGGCGGCGCCGGCCACTTTATCCAAAACCCCGTTGATGAAGTTGGAGGAGTCGGCCGAGCCGAAGCGCTTGCCGATCTCGATCGCCTCGTCGAGGCTCACGTTCTTGGGGATGTCCGGGCAGAAGAGCAGCTCGAACGTCGCCAGGCGGAGGATGACGAGGTCCACTTTGGACATGCGTTCGAGCCGCCAATTTTCCGCCGACCGCTCGACCAGCGGGTCGATCTCCTGCCGGTGCTCCATCACGCCGGCGATCAGCCGGCGCGCGAACTCCTTCGCCTCGGCGCCCCCCTCGAAATGGTCCAGGAACAGCTCCACCGCGCGGGCGGAGGCGTCCGCGGTCACTTCGACCTGGTACAGCGCCTGCACGGCAAGCTCGCGTCCTTTGCGTCTCGGTCCCATAAGAAATAGGCGAGGGCGCGAGGCATGAGTTCCTCACGCCCTTTTGCCCCCTGCTCGCACCTCAATTACTTGATCAAGCGATTCAGGCTCGCCATCTCGATCGCCGTAAGCGCCGCCTCGAATCCTTTGTTCTCGCTCTTGGCGCCGGCCCGGGCCATCGCCTGCTCGATGTTGTTGGTCGTGAGCACGCCGAAGGAGACCGGCAGGCGGTGCTCCAGAACGATCGCCCCGATGCCCCGGGTCACCGCTTCGGCGATGTATTCGAAGTGCGGCGTGTCGCCGCGAAT
>DASWFA010000024.1:0-2537 GCA_036394475.1 Binatia bacterium | reverse complement strand
CCCCGGGAGAGCTTTCCGGGTCAGGTCTTGCAATCACACATTCTCAAAGTCCCGGCTCTACTTCACCCAATCATTGACTGTATCCCTCCCCCGGAGTATGAACCGCTCAGAGCAAATCAACTAAAAGGAGACCTATTATATATGAGACAAAAGCTTGCCGCGATATTGTTGACTCTCGCCCTCGCCTGCCTCGGGGCGTCCGCCGCCCGGGCCCAATCGGAAGGCCACGTGATGCTCAAGCCGGGCGATCTCAAATGGACGGATGTGCCCGCGCTGCCGGGAGCGAAGCTCGCCGTGATGGAAGGCCCGCTCGACCAGGCGGCGCCGATTACCTTCCGCATCAAATTTCCGGCGAACTACCAGATTCCCGCCCATTCGCATCCGGGGATCGAGCACGTGACGGTGATCTCCGGCACGCTCAATCTCGGCACCGGCGACAAGCTGGACCGCGCCAAGACGAAGGCGATGACCGCCGGCAGTTTCGGCATCATGCCGGCCAAGATGAATCACTTCGCCTGGACCAAAAACGAGACCGTCGTCCAGATTCACGGCACGGGCCCGTGGGCGATCAACTGGGTCAACCCGGCCGACGCGCCGAAGAAAAAATAGCCGATCGTCCGCATCGCGCGCGTTCGGGCGTCTGTTATCTCTCTATCTATCGGCGGACTTAAACCGGCGCAGGAGACGTCAAAATTGAAAATGAAAAAACTCTGCACCGCTCTATCGGCGTCTTTAGGAGTGTTTTTCCTTTTTTCCGCGGCCTTCGCCGCGTCGCCGGAGCCCAAATCTCCGCAGGCCAAGCAGGTCAAGGCCATGGTCGACAAGGCGGCGGCTTTAGTCGACCGCAAGGGCGACTCCGCCTTTCCTGAATTCAAGAAAAAAGGCGGCAAATGGTTCAAGGGCGACGCCTACATCATCGTCGGCGATATGAAGGGGAAGAATATCGTCAACGCCGCCTTCCCCGAGTTCGAAGGGAAAAATGTCCTCGATCTGAAAGACCCCGACGGCAAGCCGATCGTGCAGTCGTTTATCGACGCGGTGAAAACCAAAGACTCGGGATGGGTCGAATATCTGTGGCCCAAGCCGGGCGAAACCAAGCCCGCCAAAAAATTCACCTATGTGAAGAAAGCAAAACTGGCCGAAGAAAACGTCTACGTCGGCGCCGGCTTTTACGCCGAGTGAGCCGGGGAGGTCGCCATGGCCGAGCCGTTTCTCAAAGGAAGCTGTCTCTGCAAAGCGGTCCAGTACGAAATCCGGCCGCCTTTTATAAGATTCGCGCACTGCTACTGCTCGCGCTGCCGAAAGGCCACCGGCACGGCGCGCGCGACCAACATCGCGGTGGCGTTCGATCAGTTCCGCTGGCTCTCGGGGGAAGATCTGATCTCGCGCTACGACCTCCCGGAAGCGCGGAGCTTCTCCACCGCCATCTGCACGCGCTGCAACTGCCCGGTGCCGAAGCCGACCCGCGCGCGCGAGCACATGATCGTCCCGTCGGGCACGCTCGACGACCCGCCGCCGATGGGCCCGTCGGCGCACCGGCAGTGGGGCAGCCGCGTGAGCTGGGCGTCCATCGACGAATCGCACCTGCCGGTTTCGGAATAGGCCCCTCTTCAAGCCCGGGCCCTCATGGCGCTCCTGCGAGGGACGCGCCCCGCATCTGGTGATGCAAGACGGTAGTTTATCCGCCGCTTTTCCAGCAAACACCTTATTGAAAAACGGACGGCCGCCGCCCACAATCGAGTAAATTGCCTCGAGCAACGGGAGGTGCACGATGACGGCATATGCAATGACCGCGCACTGGGGGGCGCATATGCTGGCGACGCACGGCGGCGCCGGCCACTGGCTGTCCGGCCGGTGGCATGCACCGGCCGCTTTCATCGGCCTCTCCCTCGCGCTCGATCGGCTCGCGCCGGGGTGGATCTTGCAGAAGCTTCGCTACATGCTCTTTAGAATCTCGGAGCGCTTTTACGAATGGCGCTTCGGCATCGTCTCCGACGCGGAAATTCTGATCGACGCCCTCGGCATAACCGACGCGGCCTGCCACGACTACCTCGCCACCGGCTACCTGCGCTTCCGGCAGGTGATGAAGCTCATCGCGATTCGCGACGGCAGGGACGTCTTTCTCGACTTCGGCTCGGGCATGGGGCGGGCGGTCGTGCTGGCGGCGACCTATCCTTTTGATAAAGTGATCGGCGTGGAGATCGCCCCGTCGCTCCACGCGCTCGCGACCGAGAACGTCCGCCGCGCGCTCAAAAAATTGCGCTGCCGGGATATCGAGCTGCACAACGTAGACGCCCGGGCCTTCGCGATCCCGCCCGAGGTGACGGTCATTTACATGTGGAACCCGTTCGCCGGCGATATCCTGAACGCGGTCCTGGCCAACATCCAGCGGTCGCTCGCGGAATCTCCCCGCGCGCTGACGATCTTGCATTTGAGCCCGGAAAACCCGACCAATCTCGACGTGATCGCGGACCGTTTTCCCTGGCTGAACGAATTCAAGCGCGTCCGGCTGGGCGCCCATTCGCTGGCGGTGATCT
>DASWFA010000023.1:0-8405 GCA_036394475.1 Binatia bacterium | reverse complement strand
ACGTTGAGGCCGTCGCCGAGCCGGGAGAAAAGCGCGTCGTTCGGGCGCGGCTCGCGGCCGATCAATTCGTCCAGCGTCGGCAGCGTCGTCGGTATCTGCAGCGTCTCGAACGCGCGCCCGCCGGCCACGGGGAAAAACGGCCGGACGCCGCGCGCGTCGCTCGCGTAGTCGAAGCCGAGCCGGTCCTCGACCGCGAGGCTCGCCGCCGTCAAGCGCCAGCCCGGCGCCGCGGTTGCGCGCGGCCGCGCGCCGAGCACGCGCTCGTACGCCGCCGCGCTCCGCCCGAGCTCCGCCGCTATCTCCAACTCGGTCATCTTTTCCAGCCGGTCCTGCCAGCGCACGTGATCGTAGCCGTGAATCCCCAGCTCGTGGCCGGCGGCTTCGATGGCGCGGAGACAATCCGGATTCTCCTCGCCGATCGGCCCGGACGGGAAGAGCGTTCCCGACAGGAGCGTCTTCAGGCCGTAGAGGCGCAGCGGATTGGTGCGGATCATCTTGAGGAGAAAGGACGGCCGCCAGAGGCGTCGGATCGCGCGGCCCGAATGGTCCGGGCCGAAGCTGACGAAAAAGCTCGCCCTCACCCCGTGGCGCCGGAAAAGGTCGAGCAGGCGCGGCACCCCTTCCCTGAGCCCTATCCGCGTGTCCACGTCCACCTTGATCGCCAGCCGCATAAACGCTGGAATGATACACGGAAATGGCGGCGTTGTCGCCGGTGACGGCGGACCGACGAGAGCCACGCCGAAGCCGCCGGAATTCTTAAACCAAAATGAAGCCTTCCCGGATGCCGATGGCAACGGCCGCGGCGCGATTGGAGGCGCCGAGTTTGGCGAAAATCGAGCCGATGTGAAATTTCACCGTATGGTCCGAAATGCCGAGCCTGGATGCGATTTCCTTGTTGCCCAGACCGTCGGCGATCATGCGCAACACTTCGATCTCCCGCGCGGTGAGAATCCCATCCGAAGGGACGAGCTCCGCCGGTTCGCCGCCGTGGGGCCGCATGGAGTCGACCGCGTCCGGGTGTAACACGATCAAGCCCGCCGCGCTCGCCCGGATCGCGGCGACAATCTCTTCGGCTTTCGCCCGGCGCGGGAGTATCGCGCGCACGCCGGAGCGAAAAGCCTCGCCGGCCAAAAACCTTTCCGCATGGTCGGTCAGGATAAGCAGGGCCGGCCCGACCGTGAAGTCGCCCGCTTCGCTTCCGGGTAACGACGCCTCATCCGCCGGAGATTCCACATCCAGAACCAAAACGTCGGCGGGCACGGCTTCCAACCGGGCCAAGGCATCGGAGATCGAGAATCTGCCGACAACTTGAAATGCCGGCTCCGCGCTCAGCAGAGACGCCAGCTTGATCCGCATCGCCTTGGATGCTCCGACAAGAACACGCGTCATGGAGGGACCCTTACCAATCCGTTGCCTCCCTTATCTCGGCGTTCGTTCACCTACGGTGACGTTGACCTCCACGAGATTGCCGCCCCGGACGACGGATAGGGGCATAGTGCTGCCGACGGATTCCGGTCCGAGCAAGCCTTGCAGATCCTGCATGTCACCGATGGCCTTGCCTTCCAGAGCCGCGATCACATCCCCGAACAGCAAACCCGCACTGCCGCCCGGCCCGTTCGGCTCTACGCTTACAACCAGCAAGCCCGAGTCGGAAGACAGGCCGAGCGCGCTTTTAAGGTCTTGCGGCAGCGGTATGGGCCGCATCCCCAGCCCGAGATAGCCCCGGCGAATGTATCCCGTTTCCAACAGGCGTCCGACCACGCGATCCACCGTCGAAGCCGGAACGGTCAACGCCATATGGCGCGACAGCCCCGAGGTGTTGATCCCCAGGACGCGCCCATGCGCGTCCGTCAGCGGACCACCCGCGGCGCCGGGGTGGAGCTCGAGATCGAGTCCGATGAATCGGTCGATGAGGCCGCCGCGCCAGGTGCGCCAAGCGCCGCTCAAAACACCGATGATTCCCAGAGTGGCGTTCAGGCCCCTCTCGGCCCCGCGGCCGGCGGCAAGAACGACATGGCCCACCTCGAGTTGTGAGCTGTCGCCGAAGCGCGGCGGCGTGAGTCCGGCGGCGTCGACTTTGATCACAGCCAGGTCCGTGCTTGGATCCGCGCCCGCCAGGGCGGCCGCGACCGTTTGGCCGCCCGCCAGAATTACGGAAATGTCCTCCGTGCGTCTTAGCGTATGCGCAGCCGTGACGATGATCCCGTCGCGCCAATACACTCCGCTCGAAGACAAATGGCGCCGGGCATTGATCGCGACCACGGCCGCGCCGACTTGCTTGACCGCATCGGCCAGATCGCGCGACAAAGACTGCAATGCGGTTGCAGAAGTATTTTCCATGGGAGCCCTCCAGATTTTTATTTTTCAGGCGGAATGGCGAACTCCGCCTGGATTAACGATAAACATTTCTCAACCCCGCCGCTATCGGCCAAATGGCCAGGAGGGCCCGAAACGGCGGGCCGGCTTTATTCCGGACCGCCGGCGCTGTCTTTGACTTGCTTCGGAATATGCTTTAAAGTCGCTCCATTCTGACGACGCATCCCAACGCACCTTCCACGCTCCGGCACCGCTAAATGGAATCCCTCTGGGACCTGTTCCATAAAATTTACGACGTCGAGACCATCGTCCGCGTGGGCGGTCTGGCGACGCTGACCGCGATCGTCTTCACCGAGACCGGGCTGTTCATCGGCTTTTTTCTTCCCGGCGATTCCCTGCTGGTGACGGCGGGCATCTTCGCGGCCCGGGGTGATCTGGACATCGTGACCCTCAATATCTGCCTCGGCGCGGCCGCTATCGCCGGCGACAGCGTCGGCTACGCCATCGGACGGCGCGCCGGGCCGAAAATATTCACCCGGGACGACTCGCTTTTTTTCCGCCGCAAGCACCTCCTGGCGGCCAAGGAATTTTACGAGAAGTACGGCGGCTTTACGATTTTCGTCGCCCGCTTCATGCCGATCATCCGGACCTTCGCCCCCGTGGTCGCGGGGGTGGCGGGCATGCACTACCGCCGCTTCGTCGCGTACAACATCGCGGGAGGCATTTTCTGGGTCCTGAGCACGACCCTGGCCGGCTATTTTCTCGGCAAGGCGTTCCCCAACATCGGCGAGCGGCTCCACACCGTCATCGCGATCGTGATCTTTCTCTCGCTGCTCCCGGCGATCATCAAGTTCGCGGTCGAAAAATGGAAAGGGCGGAAGCGGCGCCGCTAGCGGCGCGCGGATGGAAGAGCCATGGACAGCCTAGCCGTCGCCGTCATTTTGGGCATCGTCGAGGGACTCACCGAGTTCATTCCGGTCTCTTCGACCGGGCATTTGATCGTCGTCGGGACGCTGCTCGGCTTCGTGGGGGAAAAGGCCTCGACGTTCGAAGTGGCGATCCAGCTCGGCGCGATCCTCGCGGTGGTCGTGCTGTACCGCGAGCGCTTCGCGCGCCTGATCCCGAAAAACACCGACCGGTTTTCACCCCTGGGCTCCGCGCTCGACGGCTGGTCCGGGCTCTACCGGATCGGCCTGGCGACGCTGCCGGCGCTCGTCGCGGGCTTCGCCACGCGCAGCCTGATCAAGCGGTATCTCTTCACGCCGCACGCCGTCGCGCTGGCGCTCTTGGTCGGCGGGGTCGGCATCCTGCTGGCGGAGCGCCACGTCCGCCGCCGGCCGGCGGCGGCGCTCGACACGCTATCGCTCGGACAGGCGCTCGGCATCGGCCTGTTCCAGACGCTCGCGCTGTGGCCGGGGACGTCGCGCTCGGCCGCGACGATCATCGGCGGCATGCTGCTGGGGCTCGACCGCAAAGGCGCGGCGGAGTTTTCGTTTCTGATCGCGGTGCCGATCATGGCGGCCGCGACCGGCTACGAGCTGTTGAAAATAAAAGACGCGATGAGCGGGGCGGAAATCGCCCAGCTGGCGGTCGGCTTCGTGACCGCGTTCGTCGTGGCGCTGCTGACGATCCGCTGGTTTCTCCGGCTCCTCAACCGCTGGAGCCTGGCGCCGTTCGCGTGGTACAGAATCGTGGTCGCGCCGATCTTCTATCTCATCACCGGCGGCTCGCGGTTTTAAAGCGATCCGGCCCACATTTCATCACTGCATCCCGGAGCGCTCTAGGCGGTTGGTCAACAGGACGTTGTAGTCGTTGCCGGCCAGGAGGTAGATGCCGGGCCGCGCCTCGGCGCGCAGTCTTTCATAATTTTCCCGGTCGGTGAGCGCATACATGGCCTTCCCGCCGTCCCAGCGCCGCCAAAACTCCGGGCCGTCCAGCATCCACCCGCTCGCATCCTCGATGCGCGCGCCGAAAGCGAGCTCGCCCCTCCAATCGACCACGCTCACCCGCCGCTCGAGATAAACCGGCAGGTCCTGGTAGTAGGTGCGGTACGTGGCGACTTCGTCCGCCGGGCCGAGCCTGGGTTTCAACAGGAGCGCGAGACTTTTCACCGAGCGGCGGTCGTCGAGCAGCGGAAAGCCCAGGTCGACGACGGTCAAAAACAACGCGCTCGTCACCGCAAGAGCGGAAAAAATGCCGCCGACACTGCGGCGCCGCGCCGCCAGCGCCGCCGCCGCCGCGCCGCCGAGCAGGAGCAGGGCCTGGGCGTAGAGGTAGGGCTTCAAGCGCTCGATGTCGCCGTAGCGCTCCGACCGCGTCGAAGGAACCGTCGCGTCGTCGCTCGGCACCTCGAGGCTGGGCCAGTTCGAGTAGCGCTCCAGACCGTGCTGAGGCGCGCTCGCTCCCACCAGGACAAGCAGCGCCATCGTCGCGGCCGCGGCCCACACGCCGGGCCAAAACCCCGGCGCCGGAGCGCCGTCCCACCACTCGGAGAAGCTCCGGCCGATAAGCAGGGCGAGCGGCGGCAACACCGGCAGGACGTAGGTAGACAGCCGCGAGCCCGAGCCCGAGAAAAACAAAAAGATCACGACCGCCCATAGAGAGAGAAAAGATTCTTCCTTGTGATGGCGCCGCCGGCTCCAGGTGAAAGCCAGGCTCGTCTTGATCGACTGGAACAAAAAGGCGACCCAGGGAAAGAGTCCGACCAGCAGCACGGGGATATAAACCCACGCCTGCCCCATCGTTCCCTCCTCCTCGAGGAGATAGCGCTCGAAATGCTCCCGAATGAAATAAAAATAGGCGAACTCGGGATTTCTCGCCGCCACGACGAGGTGCCAGGGGACGGCGACGGCCGCGAACAGGACCATGCCCGAGGGAAGATAAATATTTTTTAAGATTTTCCATTCGCCGAGGAGCGCGATCCACGCGCCGATCACCAGGGCGGGGAGGACAACGCCCATGAGCCCTTTGGTGAGCGTCGCCAGCGCGGCGCAAAGATAGAAGCTCCACAGTAGCCGGCGCCGCTTCGGTCCGGGCGGCGCGCGCACGCCGAGCAGGAAGGCGAGGAGCGCCGCGGCGAGGAAAAACGACAGGGCCATGTCCACGGCGACGACGCGGCCCAGAACATAGTAAAGCGGGCTCGTCGCCAGCACGACGGACGCGAGGAGCCCCGCCCTCGGACCGAACAGCTCCCTTCCCGCGCCGTAGACGATGAGACAGCCGAGCAAGGCGAAGAGCGCCGGCCAGAGCCGGAACGACCATTCGGAGAGGCCGGCGAGCTTGATCGAAAGCGCCTCGAGCCAATAGAAGAGCGGCGGCTTCTCGAAGTAGACGACGCCGTTCAGGCGCGGCGTCACGTAGTCGCCGGTGACGACCATCTCGCGCGGGATCTCGGCGTAGCGGCCCTCGACCGGCGACCAGAGCGCGCGCTGCCCCAGGTTGAAGCCGAAGAACAAAGCGAGCGCCAGCGCCAGCAGAAGCAGATCGAGCCGCCGGTCTGTGCCCCCGAGCATCAAGGCTCTCCCAGCCTGTCGCCGGGGCGAAGCCGCGCGGCGAAGAGAGCCGCCGGAAGCTCCTCTTCGCCTTCGAGCTGGAGCCGCTGGATCAGCAGAGCGCCCTCGCCCGCGGCCGCGCGCACCCCTTCCGGGCCGAGGGACAAAACGCGCCCCGGCGCCGCGCGGGTCTCCGCGCGATCCGGCGCGGCCTGCCACAGAAAAAGCTTTTTGCCGGAAAAAAAAGTAAACGCGCCGGGGTAGGGATGCGTGACGGCGCGGATGAGATTGTAAATATCCGCGGCCGGCCGGCTCCAGTCGATGCGGCCGTCTTCCGGCCGCCGGCCGGGGAACTTCGTGGCCAGCCGGTGGTCCTGCGGGATTCTCGGCGCCCGGCCCGCTTGGATCGCGGGATAAATTTCTTCCATCAAGGCGCGCGCGGCGCGCGTCATCTTCCGGTAGAGCGTCAGCGCCGTGTCGTCGAAATCGATCGGCACCCGCTTCTGCGCGACGATGTCGCCGGCGTCCGCCTTCTCGATCATATGGTGCAGTGTGACTCCGGTCTCGCTCTCGCCGTGGACCAGCGCCCAGTTGACGGGCGCCCGGCCGCGGTAGCGCGGCAAAAGCGATCCGTGGAGGTTCAGCGCGCCCAGAGGCGCGGCGGCGAGCAGCTCGGCGGACAAGAGCCGCCGGTAATAAAAGGAAAAGATCCAGTCGGGCGCGGCGCGGCGGATCGTCTCGACGAATTCCGGCGCGTTGGGATTTTCCGGCGCGTAGACCGGCAGGCGATGCCGATCGGCCAGCCCGGCGACGGAGCGGAACCAGATCTCCTCGCCCGGATCGTCGTCGTGCGTCGCCACGGCGGCGATCTCCGCGCCGGCCTGGATCAGAAAGTCGAGGCACTCGAAGCCGATGTCCTGGTAGGCGAATACGGCGAGTTTCATGGAAGACTTTTGCTTTGAACCCACCCGCGTGTTACAAAGTTTTACCGCATTCTACGATGGAAAGCACCGGATGGGTTTCGACGCCGCCATTTACTCGTACATCTCGAACGAACTGCAGATCCCTGCGCTGAAAATGGCCGGCCGCTTCGCCGCCGGCCTGGAACTCGGCGATCAGCTCGCCTCCTTTTGCATTTTGTTTATCATGGCCGGCTATCTGTGGCAAAAACCCCGCCTGGTGAAGACGTTTACCGGCGCGCTGTTTTCGCTGGCCGCGGGCGGCATCGCCGTGCAGATTTTCAAGCACCTGATCGGCCGCGCGCGGCCGGCCGAGGGCCTCGGCGACATGGTTTTCATCGGCCCGCACTTTTCGCCCGGTGGCTACGACGCGTTTCCCTCCGGCCATACGACCGCCATGTTCGCCCTGCTGGGCTTCGTTTGCCGCTTCTATCCCGCCTGGACCGTACCGCTTTACATCGCCGGCTTTCTGCTCTCAGTCCTCGGGCGCGTGATCACCGGGCAGCATTTTTTGACCGACGTCGTCGGCGGCGCGGTTCTCGGCTTGGCCGTCGGCATCGTCCTCGCGGCGCGCTGGCGCGCCGCTGTCGAGGCGCCGCCGTCCGCAGCGCCGACGCCTGAAGCAGATCCCGGCGCCGGCGCGCCGCGCCGCCCCGGCCCGATCGCCATGCTCGGGGAGCTGTTGCTGGTGAGCGTTTTTTCCTCTGCGACCCTTTTCATCGGCGCCGGCTCGGAATTCGCGCCGCATTTTCCCTCCGCCCTGATTGGCCTTTTGACCGCGCTGGCCGTTTATTTCCTGGCCCGGCCGCTTGGCGGCGCGGACACGGCCCTCTACTCCGCCCTCATCCTTTCCAGCTCTTTCCTCTTCGTGAACGTGTGCCGCCTGCTCCCGGCGGACACCGCGTGGCTCTTTTTCACCACGCTCGCGTTCACCTACTACGCTTATTCAACCGCCGGTGCGCGCCGCTCCAACCTGATGCTGGCGCTGGCTTACGCCTCGATCGGGCTCGCGCTCCTGGCCAAGGGGCCGCCGGCTCTCTATGCCGTCGCCGTCTTCCTGCTTTACGAATACCTGAGCGAAAGGCCGTCCCTCAAATCGTTCCTGCTCGGCAACGCGCGCCGCCACGCGCTCTTCCTGGGTGCGGCGCTCCTCGCGGCCGCTCCCTGGATCGGCCGCGGAATTTTCTCATACGAGCCGCCGGCCGGCGATTTCTTCTTCGACGTGATCGCCGCGCGCGCGGGCCTGACCCGCCACGCCGGGCGGGTGATCTACTATCCGCCGCTCCTGCTGGCCGCCCTCTTCCCCTGGACGTTCTTTGCCCTCGCCTATCTCGTGCAGGCGGGCCGAAGATGGAGCCGGGGATTGGAGCGCGATTCGTTATTGTTGTTTTTGTGGGCGCTGCCGGCGCTGGGACTGTTTCCGTTTGTCGCGGCGAAGACGCCGCACTTCCTGGTGATCGCGCTGCCGCCCTTGTCGCTGCTTTTAGGGCGGTTCGTCGGACGCGGGCCGGGGCGCTCGCCCGCCGCCGTCAGCTTCTCTCTTCTCGGCGCGCTTTTTGTCGCCCTCTCCTCGGTCGTCGCGGCGGCCGTTCTTTTCCGCGTGCGGCCCGAATACGCCCCGCTCAAGTTCGCCGCGCCG
>DASWFA010000022.1:0-4939 GCA_036394475.1 Binatia bacterium | reverse complement strand
ACCAGTACCGCCCGGAGGAGGTGGGCTTCTTCATCCCGCCGCCGCCCGAGGGCCAGAAGGCGCCGATGTTCAACGACCTCTACGTGGACGTGGACGGGCTCATCTACGTGACCGACCGCATCAAGGGCGGCCTCTACATTCTGGAATACACGGGGCCCAAAATCCACTAGCGCCGCCAGCGCGCGTGATCGAAGCAGAGCCGGAGGCTAGAGGGACGATGAAACGCTTCTTGGGTTTGGGGGCGGCCCTGGCCGCCCTGTTGCCGCTCGCGGGCGCGCTCCACGCGGCGTCGGCGCTCGACCCGCTCGTCGCCGGGGCTAAAAAAGAGGGGGCCCTGGAGCTGCTCGCGCCGTCCACCTTCGGACCCCAGGGGGCGCAGACGCTCGGCGCCGCTTTCAACAAAAAATACGGCCTCTCCGTTAAAATCAACTATAGCCCGTCGAACAACATGGTCGGCGACGTGGCGAAAATCGTCACGTCGTCCGCCGCCGGCGCGCCGCCCGAGTGGGACGTCATGGTGGTGACCGACGCGCACCACGCCACGCTGTGGCTGAGAAAACTGCACCAGCCGTTCGACTACGCCAGGCTCGGCGTGAACCCCCGCTGGGTGCAGTACGACAACGGCACGATCATTCTGGCCAACCAGTTCGTCTATCCCGCGTACAATAAAAACGCCCTGTCGGAAAAAGACGTGCCGAAGCGATGGGAAGACCTCCTCGACCCGAAATGGAAGGGCGGCAAGCTCGGCATGTCCACCACCACGCATCACCTGGCGCGGCTCGCCGCCGGCGCCTGGGGCGAGAAGAAGACCACCGATTTCGTCCATGCCCTGGCGAAGCAGGACCTGATTCTCGGCACGATGGGCGCGCTCTACACGCGGCTGCAAACCGGGGAGATCCTCGGCATCGCGACCCTCACCGACAGCTACATCAACACGGCGAAGCAGAGCGGCGCGCCGATTGTCCACGCCGACAGGATCGAGCCGGTGGTCTCGCCCGCCTACAACGCCGGCGTGGTCAAGGGCGCGGCCCATCCCAACGCCGGCGCGCTGTTTTCCGCCTATTTGACCACGCTGGAGGCGCAGGCGATCTGGGAAAAGTTCAACGGCCAGACCTCCGCGTTCATCCCCGGCACCACGGCGTATAAATACGCCCAGGGCAAAAAGGTCCTGTACATGAAGCAGGACCAGGCGGAGATGATCGACCGCCTCTCGACGGAGTACGGCAAGATTCTGGGCTTTCAATAATCGCGCGAGGTATTTGGAATGAAGCAGCTCAAGCTTTCTATCTTCGTTCTCCTCTTGGCCGCAGGGCTCGTCCCCGCGGCTTTCGCGGCGCCGGTGGACGATCTCGTCGCGGCGGCGAAAAAAGAGGGCGGCGCGTTCGAGTTCTACGCGCCATCCACGCTCACGCCGCAGGGCGCGCAAGCGCTGACAGCGGCTTTCAACAAAAAATATGGCCTCGCCGTCAAGCTGCAGTACAGCCCTTCGGGCAACATGACGCGCGACGTCGGCAAGCTGGTGGGCCTGGCGGCCAGCGGCACGCCGCCGGAATGGGACCTGATGGTCGTCACCGACGCGCACCACGCGACGCTCTGGCTGAGAAAGCTGCACCAGGCGTTCGACTACAAGACGATCGGCGTCGATTCCAAAGCCGTCATGTTCGACAACGGCGCGGTGAGCTTCGCCAATCAGTTCGTGCTCCCCGCCTACAACAAGCAGTTGGTCGCGGCGAAGGACGTGCCGAAGAGCTGGGACGATTTGTTGAGCCCCAAGTGGAAGGGCAAGATGGGCGTGTCGAGCGCCGTGCACCACTATGGGCGGCTGGCCGCCGGACCCTGGGGCGAGGAGAAGACGACGCAGTTCGTCAAGGCGCTCACCAAGCAGGAGCTGATCCTCGGGCGGCTGGGCGAGATCTACAGCCGCCTGCTCCTGGGCGAGATCGTCATCGCCGCCTCGCTCAGCGACAGCGAGCTCAAGTCCGAGAAGAACAAGAAGGCGCCGGTCGTTTTCGCCGAGGCGGTCTCGCCGCTGATCGCGCCGGGCTACGACGCGGGGGTCTTAAAAAACGCGCCCCATCCGAAGACCGGCCATCTATTCGCGGCCTACCTGACGACGCCCGAGGCGCAGAAGATCTGGGAGCAATACGCCGGGCAGAGCTCCGTGCTGGTCCCCGGGACCACCGCCCATAAATACGTGCAGGGGAAAAAAGTCGTCACCATGAGCCAGGACCAGGCGGAGACCGTGGACCGGATGTCGCGCGAGTACGGCAAGATCCTGGGTTTCGGCGAGCTGTAGAATCCCGAGAGATTCGTGGGCATCGCAACCGATCTCCCAGCCGCCGGCCGCGCCGTGGACTTCAGAGGCCGCGGCCTTGGCCTGTTCTCCGGCGGGTTGATGGCGCTGCTCGTCCTGATGGTCGGCGCGCCGCTTCTGATGGTCGTGCTGATGAGCCTGCGCACCGGCTTTCCCGGCGAGGGCGGGCCGCTCACGCTCGCCAACTTCGCCGCCGTCTACAACAACGCCGGCACCTACAAAGTCCTCGCCAACACGCTCCTGTTCGCCACCGGGACGGTCCTCGTGACGCTCGTCTTCGCCGTGCCGCTGGTCTGGCTCCTCATGCGCACCGACCTGCCGTTCAAGGGAACGATCTACGTGCTCATGACTGTGGGAATCTTGATTCCGGTCTTTCTCCGCACCATCGCCTGGATTCTCCTTTTGAGCCCGCGCATCGGTCTGGTGAACCAGTGGGCGACGCAGCTGTTCGGCCTCGACCATCCGATCGTGAGCCTCTACAACATTCCCGGCATGGCCTTCATCCAGGGCGTCTCGTTCGTGCCCTCGGCGTTCTTCATGCTGGCGGCCGCCTACCGCACGATGGACCCGGCGCTCGAAGAGGCGGCCTACACCGCGGGGGTGAGCAAGCTCCAGACGTTTCTCCGCATCAACGTGCCGATCACGATGCCGGCGATCGCCGGCGTGATGGTCTATCTCTTCATGACCGCCATCGCGGTCTTCGAGGTGCCGGCGATCATCGGCTTTCCGGCGCGCATCCTGGTGCTGAGCGCGCTGATCTACACCTCGACCAACCCGCCGACCGGGCTCCCCAACTACGGCGTCGCCGGCGCCTACGGCGCGGTCATGCTGGCGGCGGGCCTGCTGCTCGCCTGGTTCTACGTGCGGCTCGTGCAGCACGGGAAAAAGTACACCGTCATCACCGGCCGCGGCTACCGGCCGCGGCCGATCGCCCTCGGGCGCTGGAAGTGGCCGGCGCTCGCCTTCGCGCTGCTCTATCTTTCCATGGAGGTGTTCATCCCGTTTCTGGTCCTGCTCTGGGCCTCGCTCTTGCCGCACCTCCAGCTGCCTTCGGCGGCGGCCTTATCCCAGATCTCGCTCGACAACTACGAGCACATGTTCGACTACGTCGGCGCGCTGCCGTTCGTCAACACCGCGATCCTCATGTTCGCCGTGCCGACGCTGACGATGATCCTCTCCGTGCTCATCTCCTGGATCGTCGTGCGCACGCAGGTGAGCTTCCGCGGCACCCTCGACACGCTGGCCTTCGTCCCGCACGCGATCCCGGGCATCCTGCTCGCCGTCGGGCTGGCCTACCTCGGCCTTGCCTACCGGAATTATTTTCCGGTGTACGGCACGATCGCGATCATCGCCATCGCCCACACCATCAGCTGGATCGCCTACGGCACGCGCACGACCAACAGTGTCATGATCCAGGTGCACCGGGAGCTGGAAGAGGCGGGGAAGGTCGCCGGTGCCTCGACCCCGACGGTGCTCGGCCGCATCGTGCTGCCGCTGGTCGCCGCCGGCATCTTCAACAGCTGGATCTGGATCAGCATGCTGTCGTACCGCGAGGTGACGATGGCGCTGGCGCTCGGCACGCGGAAAAATATCGTGGTCTCGACGATCGTCTGGCAGTTCTGGGGCAGCGGCTGGGTGCCGCAGGTGGCGGCGCTCGGCGTCGCGCTGGTCTTTTTCGCCGTCGTGATCGTCGGCGCCTTGAAGATCGGCTTCTCGCGGCTCGGCGTCGAGCTCGGCTCGGGGAGTTAATTAAAAGTTTCAAGTTTCCGGTTTCAGGTTAAATCAAGCGGAATATTAGGGATAGGACTTGATAAAAATTCGCGGGCTCAAGAAGTGGTTCGATTCCAAGCGGGGCCGGGTGGAGGCGCTCCGCGGCATCGACCTCGAAGTCGCGGAGAAGGAGTTCTGCGTGCTGCTCGGCCCCTCCGGCTGCGGCAAGACGACGACGCTCCGCTGCGTCGCCGGGCTCGAGCGGCCGGACGCCGGCGAGCTGGAGCTTGCCGGCGGCGTCGTCAATTCGCCGGCGCGGCGCATCTATGTCCCGACCGAGAAGCGCGACATCGGCATGGTCTTCCAGTCGTACGCGATCTGGCCCCATATGAACGTGTTTCAGAACGTCGCCTTTCCGTTGATCAAGGGGCGCAAGCGGGTGGGGAGGGACCTGGTCGCGGAAAAAGTGCGCCGGGCGCTGCACCTGGTCCAGCTTGACGGTCTCGAAGACCGCCCCGCGACCGACCTCTCCGGCGGGCAGCAGCAGCGGGTGGCGATGGCGCGCGCCATGGTGACCGAGCCTAAGATCCTCCTCATGGACGAGCCGCTCAGCAACTTGGACGCCCGGCTCCGCGAGCAGATGCGGGTCGAGCTCAGAAAAATCACCCGGGCCGTCGGCGTGACCACGCTCTACGTCACGCACGATCAGGCGGAGGCGCTGTCCCTCGGCGACCGGGTCTGCGTCATGCACGGCGGCGAAATCCTCCAGGTCGCGGCGCCGCAGGAGATTTACACCCGCCCGGCTAATCTCTTCGTCGCGCAGTTCGTCGGCGAGATGAATTTCGTCAAGGGCAAAGTCGCCGGCCCGGGGCGGGTGGACTGTCCGCTCGGGGCGCTGGCGCTGTCGGCGGCGCT
>DASWFA010000021.1:0-3731 GCA_036394475.1 Binatia bacterium | reverse complement strand
AGAGTCCCGGTGAAATAGATCGGGAAGGAGACGGACGATGGTCGAAGGCAAGCCGATGTCCAGAGAAGAGGCGAAGCGCATCGTGGACGGGATGTACGAGAAGATGCACGCGCGCTGGAAGGAAAAAGTCACCGACAGCCCGTTCATGAAAAAGCTCCAGGCCGGCACCCTGCCGATGGAGGCGATCCGTCTTTACTACCGCAACTGGGCCGGCTTCGTGCTCACGATCAACACGCTCGGCCTCGCGGTTTACTACAAGCAGGTCGATTTCCTCAAGCAGGATCTGAAGCTGATGAAGATGTTCGCCTCCAAGCTGGTCGACGAGTTCGGCAAGCCGGAGCCGCCGGGGCACATCCTGATCCTGATCAAAACCGGCCAGGCGCTCGGCTTGACCGAAAGGGAAGTCCTCGACACGCGGCTTCTCCCGGCGGCGCGCGCCCTCGGCGACTTCCACAAGGTCGTCGTGTGGGACGGCGCGCTCAGCGACTACTGGGCCTCGGTCGTCTGGGAAGAGGCGATGGGCTATTTCTCCGAGGACTGGCGCCAGGCGCTGATGAAAAATTATAAATTGGACCTGAGCCAGGTCGTCTATTACAGCACCCACTACGAGGCCGACTTGAAAGAGCACGAAGGCACCGCGTCGCACGCGTCGATCGTCCGCGGCGTGCTGGAATACATGCTGGAGAAGGGCTTCGTCGACGAGCGCATCGGCCACGGCCTGGAGTACTGCGCCGTGACCCCCTGCGACCTGAACGGCGTCATGCTCCAGGGCGTGCTCGACGAGCTGGGGATCAAGTAGCCCGGCGCAAAGCCGATGGGCCTTTACGGTTCTGTTTCAACTGCGATCAGCGACTGTCGGCTGTCCGGGGAAGCGTCAGAGTCGGACGCCTCCCCGCCTCGGCGCGGAATCCGCCGGGCTTCCGAGGCCGCATCGCTTCATTGACAACCCGCCGGTTCGTAGTTATCCTTAGTAGATATCGCAATCGAGGGCCAGCAATGCCGATTTACGAGTATGCATGCGGAAAATGCGGCACTTTCGAAGTGACGCAGAGAATCACCGAAAAGCCCCTGGGCCGCTGCCCGACCTGCAAGGGCAAGGTCAAAAAGCTCATCTCCAACACCTCTTTCCAGCTGAAAGGCACCGGCTGGTACGTCACGGACTACGCCCGCAAGGACAAATCGTCCACCCTCGCGGGCGACGGCGCGAAAGCGTCCGGCGAGGCCAAGTCCGACGCCAAGCCGGCCGCGTCGGAGGCCAAATCCGAGAGCAAAGAGAAGCCCGCCGCCGAGAAAAGCGCCGCCAAGAGCGGCAGCTCGGACTCCACCGCCGCGTGATTTTTCGCGCCTGTTGACGCCTTTCCCCGCGGTTTGTTACATTCCTTCGTCGCTGCATTTTTTCCGGCGCAGGAACCCATGCCTTTCCAAGCCCCACGTTTTTCGCTCCGTCTGATCGCCCTGTTCGTTTCGCTCCTGTTTTTCCCCGCGCCCGCCCGGGCCGCCGACAAGCTCCGCGTCAGCCACTGCTACATCGGCGGCGCGATCCTGCCGCTCTGGGTCACCAAGGAGGCCGGCCTGTTCGCCCGGGAAGGGCTCGACGTCGAGATGATCACGATCCAGGGCCAGCCCGCGGTCGCGGCCCTGATCGCGGGCGAGGTCGAGCTGCTCTACTGCATCCCGCACGCCGTCTTGAGCGCGGTCGCCGGCGGCGCCGACCTCGAGTTCATCGCCAGCATCTACAACCGCATGCAGTACCGCATCGTCGCCGCGCCGGGGATCGACCGGCCCGAGCAGCTCCGGGGCCAGGTCGTCGGCGTCGCGCGCGTCCACGACGTGTCGCACTTCTACATGCGGCTCAGCTTGCAGCGCCTCGGCATGAATCCGGAGCAGGACATCCGCGTCGTCGCCGTCGGCGGGCAGAACGAGCGCGTGCTGGCGCTGAAGAGCGGCCGGGTCGCGGCCACGATCGTCAACCCGGCCAACGCGCTGATTCTGGGAAAATCCGGCTTCAAGACCGTGCTCGATCTCGAAACGCTCGGCCTCCCGGTCATCGGCAACGCCATGGCGGTCCGGCGGGCGACGGCGAAAGAGCGCCGGCCGCTGCTGGTCCGGTTTCTCCGCGCCGTGATGGCCGGGGTCAGGAAAATCCAGGCCGAGCCGGAGTTCAGCAAAAACGTCCTGGCGAAATATTTGCGCATCAAGGACAGAGACGTCCTGGACGAGAACTACCGCTTCAACTCGGGGCCGCTGCTCGAGAGCGTGCCCGCGGTGCCGCTGCAGGGGGTGCGCTACGCCATCGACTCGCTGGTCCCCACGGTGCCGGCGGCGAAAAACTTGAAGGCCGAGTCGATGATCGACGCGTCCATCCTCGACGAGGCGGTGAAGGGGAACTGACATGCGCCGGATGCCTTTCCCCGCCTGGTTTTTGGCCGCCGCCCTCGTCGCCGCGGCGCCGGGCGCCGCCGCGGAAAAAGTCACGGCCGTCTACACCAGCATCTCCGGCGGCTACGCGCCGCTCTGGGTCGGCAAAGAGCAGAAGATCTTCGAGAAGTACGGGCTCGACGCGAGCGTCGTCTACGTGCGTGGCACCGTCGCCGCCTCGGCGGCGCTCGCCACCGGCGACATCGAGTTCATCCAGGCCGGCGCCTCGACCTATATCCCCTACGCCGCCAACGGCGGCGACGTCGTGCTGCTCGGCTGTCTCTCGAACATCGTCCTCGATTACGTCGTCCTGTCCCATCCCTCGATCCGCCGGCTGGAGGAGCTCCGCGGCAAGACGGTCGGCATCAGCCGCCCCGGCGACCAGCCGTACTATTACATGCGGGAGATCTTCAAGCGCAGCGGCATCGCGCCCAAGGACGTCCGCTTCGTCCAGACCGGGCAGCAGCCCGAGCGCATGGAGGCGCTCCGCCGCGGCGTGTGGCGTCGACGATTCTCAACACGCCGAACAACCTGGCGCTGGAGAAGGAGGGCTTCCGGCGGCTCGTCGACATCGAGGAGCAGAAAATCCCCGCCGGCGTGCGCTGCCTGATCACGACGCGGAAAGTCCTGCGCGCCCGGCCGGCGCTGGTGGACGGCTTCGCCCGCGGCTGGCTCCACTCGGTGCGCTTCATCCAGACGCACAAAAAAGAGGCGATGGCGATCATCGGCAAGTACACGCGGAACTCCGACCCCGAGCAGCTGGAGGACGCCTGGAAGAGCCTGACTTACAAGACGGAGATTCCGCCCTATGTCTCGCCGGCGCGGCTCAAGGAGCAGATCCAGATGCTGGCGGAGGACCAGCCGGAGATCAAGAAGCTCGAGGCCGAGAAGATGATCGAAAACGGCGTGCTGAAGAAGCTGGCGGATTCGGGGTGGATCAAAGAATTATTCGCTCGGTGAGGAACGCTCGGGGATGCGCCTCCCTGGGCGAGATCAATGGGCCTCTGCCTTGAGGAGGACTTGCGAGCCTATGAGCTTCGCATAGGTTAGAGGGTCTGCAAGCGAATAGCCAAGCGCCATGCAAGTCACTGCGATTTTACGTTCGGGTGATCTCGCCCGGTCCGGCGCATCCCCTCGCTGGGGAAGGGAGAGTGCCGTGGCTTTTGTTTTGTGGTCGTGAGGAACGCTCGGGGACGCGGAGAACGCTCGGGGACGCGCCTGCGCTTGCGCGAGCAATGGGGCAGTGCCTTGAGGAGGACTTGCGAGCCGATGAGCTTCGCAAAGGTTTGAGAGCCGGCGGACGTGGAGCCAAG
>DASWFA010000020.1:0-1666 GCA_036394475.1 Binatia bacterium | reverse complement strand
CGGGCCGGCCATAAAGGCCCCGGCTACCATAGCCTGCCCGCCGGCAGGCGTTATGATGGTTGGGCTCGAACCGCTTCGCTCGACGTAGTGAAAAAGTACGCCTCGCCCGCGGTCCATCGCACGCCTTGTATCCGGGACCTTTCCGACCCGGCCCGAAGTAGAGTTTCTCCCGCCTAATAGACGATCACGCTCCGGATCGACTCGCCCTTGCGCATCAGGTCGAACGCGTCGTTGATCTTCTCCAGCGGCATCGTGTGCGTGATCAAGTCGTCGATGGCGATTTTTTTCTCCATGTACCAGTCGACGATCTTCGGGACATCGGACCGCCCCCTCATGCCGCCGAAGGCGGTGCCTTTCCAGACCCGTCCGGTGACGAGCTGGAACGGCCGCGTTTTGATCTCCTGGCCCGCGCCGGCGACGCCGATGATCGTCGAGACGCCCCAGCCGCGGTGGCAGCACTCCAGCGCCTGGCGCATCACGTCGACGTTGCCGATGCATTCGAAAGAAAAATCCGCGCCGCCGTCGGTCATCTCGATCAGATGACCCACGAGGTCGCCCTTAATATCGATGTCGTTCTTCGGGTCGACGAAGTCGGTGAGGCCGAACTTCCGCGCCAGCGCCTCGCGCCGGGGGTTCAAGTCCACGCCGATGATCCGATTGGCGCCCGCCATGCGCGCCCCCTGGACGACGTTGAGCCCGATGCCGCCGAGGCCGAAGACGACGACGCTCGCGCCGGGCTCGACCTTCGCCGTGTTGAGCGCCGCGCCGATGCCGGTCGTGACGCCGCAGCCGATGTAGCAGACCTTGTCGAACGGCGCGTCCGGGCGGATCTTCGCCACGGCGATCTCCGGCAAGACGGTGAAATTGGCGAACGTCGAGCAGCCCATGTAATGGTGGAGCTTCTCGCCGCCGAGGGAAAAGCGGCTGGTGCCGTCGGGCATCACGCCCTTGCCCTGGGTCGCGCGGATCGCCGTGCAGAGATTGGTCTTCCGCGAGAGGCACGCCTTGCAGGCGCGGCACTCGGGGATATAGAGCGGGATCACGTGGTCGCCCTTGGCGACGCTCGTCACGCCGCGCCCTGTGTCGGCGACGACGCCCGCGCCCTCGTGGCCGAAGATGACGGGAAAGAGCCCCTCCGGGTCGGCGCCCGAGCGCGTGAACTCGTCCGTGTGGCAGACCCCGGTCGCCTTGAGCTCGACCAGCACCTCGCCGTCTTTCGGGCCGTCGAGCTCGACCGTCTCGATTGCCAGGGGCTTCCCGGCCTCGAACGCCACCGCCGCTTTGACCTTCATGCTTCCATCCCTTCCGATTCGCCTTCGTGATTGTCTTATAGAATAGGATTTATCTCTTCAAGATAAGGCGCGCCCGAGCTTAAAGAACCCTTGCGCAGAATACCGAAGTGTCATGTTGCATGGCGCCATAGGACAAGCCATAGCGCCCAATGGCGGGCTATTTTCACCAAGAGGCGGGCGGGAGCCGTCTTTAGACTATCTGCGCGGTAATTTCAGTTCCTTTTGAACTTCGGCGAGCACCGAAAAATCAGCCACCTCTTTGAGAGCAACTTCACGATCCATTTTCAGAGCCGCCTTGGACTCATCGATCCAGAGCCGGAGTCCTTTTTCCGGCAGGGTTCCGTCGCTGCTCGAAATCAGTCGAATGGTGTCGT
>DASWFA010000019.1:0-2806 GCA_036394475.1 Binatia bacterium | reverse complement strand
GCGTGGCGTCGTCGGGTATCGAGGTGTCCATGTGCGCGTTGAAGAGCAGGCTCAAGCTGCCGCCGGCTCCCGGCAGGCACCCGGCGACGCAAAAGCGGTCGGGGACCAGGCCGATTTTTTTCGGCGCCAGGCTTCGCTGCTTCAGCCAGTCCAGCAGGTAGTCTCCCGCGGGAGCCTCCCGGCCGGCCGGACTATCGATATTTCCCAGCGTCAACGCCAGATCGATCAGCGTTTTCGGGTCGATGAGGGAATTTACCTTGGTCCAAAGCTCTGTGAGATTTTCTTCCGCCATGGTTCTCCCCGCTCTAGCGCTCCGTCATTTGATTCCGAAGGTTCGCCGGAAGTCGGCGATGTATTTGGTCGCCGTCGGGATTTCCGGATCCAAAGGGACGAGGTGAAGCTTGGTCCGGTCCATCTCGGGAAGCAGCGGCTTGATGTCCGGCCGGGCCGAGATCCGGGTGCGTTTGTGCAGGACCTCCTGTCCCTCTTTCGAAAGACTGTAGTTCATGAACAGCTTTCCCGCGTTGGGCCGCGGCGCTTTGACCGGCAGCCCGATCATGTCGAGCGTCACCAGGATCGGGTTCGTCGTCTTCACCCACTCGACGGGCTGGCCCTTCGCCTTCATCTGCTCCACGAGGTCCGGGAAGGTCACCACCACGCCTTGAAACTCTCCCGTGGCCATGAGCTCCGTGAGCAGTCCCCGGCCTCTGCGCCATATGAGGTCCTGGCGCGCCAGGGCCTCCATGTATTTTCTTCCCTTTTCCTCGCCCCAGAATTTGAGCATGCCGGCGTACCAGTAGTAGTCCTGGTCGTCGATGGCCAGTTTGCCCTTCCACTTCGGATGCAGCAGATCCTCCCAGTCTTTCGGCGCGTCCGCCGGCGCCACCAGCTTGGTGTTGTAGCTGAACACGTTGTAGGCGCAGTAAAGCGTCGCCCAAAAGTTTTTGGGGTCTTTATAGCCGTCGGGGTAGGCCGCCGCCTCGGGAGAGGCGTACGGCTGGATGAGCCCGCGCTGCTCGAGAATTTTGAAGGAAAAAGCGTCCAGGACGTCGGCGGTGATATTGCCGGCCCGGCTTTCGGCGATGGCGCGCTCGATCAGCTGGTCGCCGCTGATGCGCACGACCTCGACCTTGACGAACGGATACTTGGATTCGAACGCGTCCGCCAGAGCCTGCGCGTCGGGCACCCGCATCGTGGTCCAGTAGACGACCTTCCCTTCCTTCTTGGCGCCCTGAGCGAGCGCGTCCTGCGTCTGCGCCCCCGCCGGCGCGCCGCAGAGAAAAAGCGCGAGCGCCGCCGCCATTCCATAACCGCCATCCGAAAGTCGGAGTATTCGCATGGGAAGCTCCTTGGATCCCGGCTCCCGCCGCCGAAAAAATTATTCGATGGCGGCGATCGCTTCGATCTCGATCATGGCGTCGGGTATCATCAGGCCGGCGACGAAAACCGTCGCGCCGCCGACGCGGACGCCGAGCAGGTCGTGCTTTGCTTTCACGCCGACCGACCGGTACTCGTTCATCGCCGAGGCGACGACGAACGTATCGACGCGAACGAGATCGTTGAACGTCGCGCCGGCCGCCTCCAGGGCGGCCTTCACGTTGAGCATGGTTTGCCGTATCTGTGCCGCCACGTCGACCGTGCGGTGGTTGCCCAGATTGTCCTTGGCGCTGATGCCGACGACGTTGCCGTCCTTGTCTATCGGCACCTGTCCGGCGATGAAGATCAGCTGCTTGGCCGTTACTTTCGTCGCGTGCGAATAAGGGCCGACGGGCTTCGCCATGGTATCGGGGACGATTCTCTCTTTCATTCGCCTACCTCCTGTAAAAAATGTCGCTGCAGAGCTCGTCGCGACAAAACGCGTAGCGTTGAAATGTTCGGAAGCCTTCTTACCACAGGATCGACCCGCCGTTGACCACGATCATCTGCCCGGTGACGTAGTCGGACCAGTGGCTCGCCAGAAAAAGCGCCGGGCCGACGAGGTCCTCGGGCTGCCCGACCCGGCGCAAGGGTATCTTCTTCGCCTTGGCGTAAAACTCCTCTTCGCTTTTCACGTGCGCCTTGGGCTGCGGCGTATCGATCGCGCCGGGACAGATGCTGTTGACCGTGATGCCGTGGGGCGCGAGCTCCAGCGCCAGCGACTTGGTGAAGCTGATGATGCCGCCCTTGGAGGCCGCGTAGTGCGCGCCGTGCGCGGAGCCCGCGAGCGCCCGGCCCGAGGTGAAATTGATGATGCGCCCGGCGCGGTTTTTTTTCATCGTCGGCATCACCGCGCGCGCGCAAAAAAACGTCCCCGTGAGATTGGTCCTGAGCACCTGCTCCCACTCCTCGTTCTTCATCTCGGCCACGGACGAGGCGGGAAAGATCGCTGCGTCGTTGATCAGGACGTCGATGTTTTTGAAAGCCCGCAGGGTTTCGGCGACCATGGCGTCGACGGATTCTTCCTTCGAGACGTCGGTCCGAAGCGCCAGGGCGGCTCCCCCGGCCGCCTCGATGTCCCTGGCGACCCGCGCGCCGTTCTCCCCGTTGAGCTCGGCGACGACGACTTTCGCCCCCTCCTCCGCCAGCCCCTTGGCGAGCGCGCGTCCGATTCCCTGGCCCGCGCCGGTCACGATCGCGACTTTATTTTCCAACAGCTTCACGTCGAGCCTCCCTTGTGTTTTCACCGGCCGCCGTTTTCGCCAGGGCGGCATGAATTTTTTCCGCCGTGATCGGCAAAGTGAACAAGCGCGCGCCGACGGCGTCCGCGACGGCGTTGGCGATCGCCGCCGGCGGGCAGTTGTTGGCGAACTCGCCGATCGGCTTCGCG
>DASWFA010000018.1:0-1676 GCA_036394475.1 Binatia bacterium | reverse complement strand
CGTGCTCGAGCCGATGTCGATCGGCATCGGCGGCGACGCCTTCGCCCTCATCTATCTCGCCGGGCCGCGCGCCCTCAAGGCGCTCGACGCGAGCGGCCGCTCCCCCTACGTCGCGAATCCGGAATTTTTCAGGCGCCAGGGAATGGACCAGGTGCCCGAGGCCGGCATCCATTCCGTCACCGTCCCGGGCGCCGTCGCCGGCTGGGCGGCGATGCTCGACGCGCACGGCACGCTGCCGCTCGCCGGGCTGCTGGCGCCGGCGATCGAATGCGCCGCCGAAGGCTTTCCGGTCGGCGAGCTGACGAGCGGGCACTGGCATAAATCCGAGGCCAAGCTCAAAAAGAATCCGGCCGCCGCCGCGGCCTACCTCCCCGGCGGCCGCGCCCCCAAGGCGGGAGAGATCTTCCGCCAGCCGGACCTGGCGCGCACGCTCGGAAAAATCGCCGAGCAGGGACCCGCGGTTTTCTACCGGGGGGAGATCGCCGAAAAAATCGTCCGCTGTTCCGAGCAGCTCGGCGGCCGGTTTTCGCTCAAGGACTTCGCCGACCACCGCTCCGACTGGGTCGAGCCGATCGCGGCCGATTATCGCGGCCATACTGTTTACGAGCTGCCGCCGGCCACCCAGGGAATCGCCGCCCTGACGATGCTGAAGCTGGTCGAGCCCTTCGATCTCCGGGCCCTGGAGCCGGGCGGCGCGGAGCATCTGCATCTATTGATCGAGGCGAAGAAGCTCGCGTTCGCCGACCGCGACCGCTACCTGGCCGACCGCGATTTTATGCGGGTGCCGTGGCGGGCGCTCTTGTCCGATGCCCGCCTGGAGGCGATGCGGCAAACCATCTCCCGCGACCGGGCCCGGCCCGAGGCCCCGACGGTTCCCGTCGAGGCGGACACGGAGTACCTCGCCGTGGCCGACCGGGAGGGCAACTGGGTCTCGTTCATCCAGAGCCTGTTCACGAATTTCGGCTCCGGGGTCGTCGCCGGGGATACCGGCGTCGTCTTGCAGAACCGCGGCCATCTTTTCTCGCTGGACGAAAGCCATCCCAACTGCATCGGGCCGCACAAGCGCTCGCTCCACACGCTCATGCCGGCGCTGGTTTTCCGGGACGGCGCGCCCTGGGCCGCGCTCGGCCTCAAGGGCGGCCACGTGCAGCCGCAGGTGCAGGTCCAGATACTCGTCAACCTGATCGATTTCGGCATGACGGCCCAGGAGGCGGTGTCGGCGGCGCGCTTCAATCACGTTTCCGGCCTCGAAGTGGCGCTCGAGCCGGAAATTTCTCCCGCGGCCGTCGCGGCCCTGGAGGCGAAAGGCCACAAGGCCACCTCCGGAACGATGGAAAGCTTCGGCGGCGCGCACGCCATCGTCAGGGATCGGGACTCCGGGGCGTTGCGGGGCGGGAGCGATCCCCGCAAGGAAGGCTCGGCGCTCGGGTTCTAACGCGGATCATCAACGGCGATATTTTACTTACGAGGGACGACATGGAATTCAAATACGGCCTCATCAGCTCCGACTCCCACGGCCAGCTCGACAAAGACGCCTTTACCGCCAGGATGTCGCGCTCCGAGTGGGGCGATAAAATTCCCCACATCGTCGAGGTGCGGGAAGACAAGTACGATTTTCCGGTCGAGCGCTGGGTCGTCAACGGCGAGGTCCAGGCGGGCAACGTGTGCAACTGCCC
>DASWFA010000017.1:0-2220 GCA_036394475.1 Binatia bacterium | reverse complement strand
ATCGTTCATCGCCTACCCCACCCGCCGTTGCTGCGGCTATTTGCGGTCCATTTTTACGCTGGAGAGACGGCCGTCCTGGTTCGTTGCCAAACCCGGGACGGCCCGCGCGGCTGAAAATCATCCTCGGCCAACTCATCTAATATCGTCACCTGCCGCGGATTCTTTAGCCTCTCCCGCCGGCGGCCGGGCGTTTGATCCGCCCATGTCTCTGCGATAGCCTGCGGGGCAGAGGGTCCAAGGAGGAACGCCATGCTGCTGAAAGACAAAATCGCCCTGGTGACCGGCTCGACCAACAATATCGGCCTCGCGATCGCGCGGGCCTTCGCGCGCGAGGGCGCGACCGTCGTCGTCCATTCGCGCCACGCGGACGAGGCCGGGAAGATCGCCGGCGAGATCGGCGGCGACTTCTTCGCCGCCGACCTGGCCTCGCCGGACGAGATCGAAAAGATGTTCGCCCACGTGAAGGCCAGGCACGGGCGGCTCGACGTCCTGGTCAACACCGTGGCCCATGCGACCAAGAACGACATCCTCGAGACCACGCTGGAAGAGTGGAACCGGATCCTGGCGCTCAACCTGACCGCCTATTTTCTCTGCATCCAGCGCGCCGCCGCCATGATGCGGCCGGCCGGCGGCGGCGCGATCGTCAACATCTCCGCCGCCTCGGGCGAGCGCGGCAGCCCGGGGACCGCGGCCTACTCCGTCTCCAAGGGGGCGATCAACGCGCTCACGCGCCAGGCCGCCGCCGACTTGGCGCCGCACAAAATCCGGGTCAACGCCGTCATCGCCGGCATCGTCGGCACGCCGCTCGGAAAAAAAGAGATGGGGAGCAGAAAAACCGAGTACGACAGCATCCCGCTCCGGCGCATCGGCGCGCCCGAGGACGTGGCCGAGGCGGCGCTGTTTCTGGCCTCCGACCGGGCCGACTACATCACCAACGCCATTTTGCCGGTGGACGGCGGGCGCATGAACTCGATGGGGAGCGCGTCGCGCGGCTGATAAGCCGCTACGACCAAAGCTTGTAGGCGAGTCCCAAAATCCCCCCGGCCAGGACGATCCAGGCCGAGTTGATCTGCAAACGAAAGACGAGCAGGGCCGAGCCCAGCGCCAGGCCGAGCGTGAGCCCGTCGACCAGCGCCGCGCGGCCGAGCTGCCACGTCACCGCCGCCATCAGTCCCAGAGAGGCCGCGTTGACGCCGTCGAGAAAGCCGCCGGCCCAGGGCGAGCGCCTGAGACGCGGAATCCACGGGCTCGTCAGCGCGACGAAGACGAACGCCGGGAGAAAAATTCCCACCGTGGCGAGCGCCGCTCCCGGCGCGCCGGCGATCAGGTAGCCGATAAACGTCGCGGTGGTAAAAACCGGGCCGGGGGTGAACTGGCCGATCGCCACCGCGTCGAGGAGCTGCCGGTCGGTGAGCCAGCCCCAGCGCTCCACCAGGTCGGCGCGGAGAAACGCGAGCAGCACGTAGCCGGAGCCGAATAAAATCGACCCGATCTTCAAGAAAAAGAGCGTGAGCCCGGTCAGCGTGACCGGCGGGGCCGCGGCGGCGGCGGCGCCGGACGCGGCCAGCAGCGGCCCGAGCGCCGGAACGGCGAGGCCCGCGATTCCGCCCGGCCGCCAGCCGCGCCCGAGATTCTCCACCATCATCACGGCGAGGCCGGCGGCGAAGAGCAGCAGGATCTCGTTGGCGCCGAGAAAAAATAGAACGATCACCGCGGCCCCGGCGAGCGCCGTCGCCGGCCCCTTGACCGCCGCCCGGCCGAGACCCCAGAGCGCCTGGAGGACGATCGCGATAATCACCGGCTTGACGCCGTAGAGGAGCCCGGCCGCTTCCGGCAGCGCGCCGTAGCGCACATAGAGCGCGGCCAAAACCCACACGATCGCCATCGCCGGCAGGATGAAGCAGGTCCCGGCGACGACGAGCCCTTTCCACCCGGCGCGCAGGAGCCCGATGTGGATCGCCATCTCCGTCGAGTTCGGGCCGGGGATCAGGTTGGTCGCGCCGAGGAGGTCGACGAACTGTTGGTGGTCGAGCCAGCGCCGCCGCCGCACCACCTCCTCCTCCATCATGGCGATGTGCGCCGCCGGCCCGCCGAAAGCTATGGTCCCGAGCTTTAAAAACAGCCGGGCGAGCTCGGAGAGAGAGGAATCCATGGCTTGGCTGAGGCTAATTATGCCGTGCGCGGCTTCATCTCTATTACAATGGTTTCGCTCATCGCGCC
>DASWFA010000016.1:0-6957 GCA_036394475.1 Binatia bacterium | reverse complement strand
CAGGTGATCGGCTGGCGTCTGATGCGGAACCTCGCCGGATTGTTCTCCGAGGCCGCGATTCCGGACCGGAACTGGTTCGGCAACACGCCCGAGCTCCTGGCCGACGTGCGCGGGCCCGAGGCGGCCCGGGCGATCGAAAAGATTTTACAGGCCGTGGAGACCTACCCGTACGGGAACGAGTACCGCATCTGGCCCGGCCCGAACAGCAACACCTTCACCGCCTACGTCGCGCGGCAGGTCCCGGAGCTCCGGCTCCAGCTGCCGGTGACGGCGATCGGCAAGGATTTTCCCATCAACGGCATGCCGGTCGACAAGACGCCGAGCGGCACCGGCGCGCAGCTCACGGTCTACGGCGTGCTGGGGGTTTTGGTGGGCTGGGAAGAGGGGCTGGAATTCAACGTCGCGGGGCTCAGCTTCGGCATGGACGTGAAGCGGCCGGCGCTGAAGCTGCCTTTCGTCGGCCGGCTGGGCTTCCCGCTTTTTCCCAAAACGGAAAAAACCGTCCAGAAAACCCAAAAAAACGAAAAAAATGTCGACGATTGAGCGCGGCCCGGCTTAATGTCCGGCGGGCGCTTCCGGCGCGCCCTCGGCCTTTGCTTCCTGTTTTTCTTCCTCGCCGGCGGCGATTTCCCGCCCCGGCGCCAGCCGGGGCGACGGGTTGCCGATATGAATGTGCGGCCCGGTCGCCACGCCGGCGATCTTTCTGCGGAACGCCATGAAGGGGATTCCCGTCTCCCGCAGATAGCCGATCAGCGCGCGCCCTTCCTTGCTGTCCGGGCTGAGCGCCACGTCCATCGCCTCGCGGTGATCGAATTTCATGTGATCGTGCACCGCGGTCTGGCCGATCGCGCTCACCGGCAGCGCGCGGCCGAACTTCGCCAGGAAAAACTCTTTGATTTTCTCCGCCTGCTCGAGCGACCAGTCGGCGGAGGATTTAAGGCTCTCGACCAGCCTGGCCGGCAGCGTCCGCTGCGTCCGCGCCGGCGCCCGCGCCCTGAGGGACAGCGTGCTCCCCGCTTCGGCCGGACCCGGAACAAAAGTCAAAAGGGCGAGCAGCGCCGCGCCCGAGACAAATCTCGAAACGAATCTATAGATAGGCATATCCGGCACAAAATCTCCGGCTCTTGAACCCTGTCGTATAATATTGCGGACCGCGCCGACAAAACCCCGCCGGGGCTAGCTCCCGGCCAGGCCCGCCGCCGGCTCTTCCAGGAGCGGCCGGCCCTGAACGGCTTCCGCGCTGAAAGCTTCGACCACCACGGCGAAGGTGCGCGCCTCCGCCGGCCTCAGACTGCCCACCGAGATCACCTGCCGCGTCAGCTCCTCGCCGCGGTCGCTGGTCACCACCACGGTGAGACAGTACTCGCAGCCGCCGCCGCCCTCCGGCTGGCGGACGGTCGCTTCGAGCCGGAGCGGCTCCATCGAGGCGAGCGGCTTGCTCGGGACCTTGGCCGCGGCGATGCGCAGGACGTGCCGGCACGCCGGACAGGTCGTGGAGCTCTGCAGAATCGTGGTTCGGCAGTGCGGGCAGGAACGGGTCGCGCCCAACGACGATTGAGCGAACCTCATAGGGCCGTTCGATTATTGTTGTTCTCGGCCGTCTTTTTCACCACGTTCAGCTCGATTTTCTTCGCGTCGTGCTCGTCCCAGCCGAACTCCACGCGGCCGCGCATGCGCGAGCCCGCCGCCACGGTGAGCGACTTGGCTTTCAAATCGCCGATCAGCTGGCCCGACTGCAAGAGCTTCACCTGGGTCGCGGCGTTGATGTTGCCGTCGATCTGGCCGCCGACGGTGACGGTGTCGGCGCTGATCTCGGCGCTGACGCGCGCGCCGTGCTCGACCGTGACGTCGCCGTTGACCCGCACGTCGCCCTTGAAATTGCCCGCGATGTGGATGTCGCCCTCGCCCTCGATCTTCCCCTCGATCACCAGGCCGGCGCCGATCACCGAGTCCCGGGAATCGGCCGCGCGCCGGACCGGAGCCGGCGCCGGGACGGCTTCTACGCCGCCCCCGTTTTCGCGGATCGGCTCGAACGGCGTCGGCGCGCCGTCCAACTTGTTCATTTCTTTCCAAATAGCCATGATATGTCCTCCCTTTTATTTAGGCACTTTATTTAGGCACTTCGCTGCGACTTAAGGAATCGGCGAATTTCATGTGCAAGAGCCATACCAGCGCGCCGCGCGGCCGAGGGAGCGCGCTCGCCGAGCGCCGGCATTCGCGCGCGCGCGATCATAATGTCTTTTGTTTCGCCGGCTTGTCGCTTCCTGTCGCAACGATAAGACCGATCGGGAAAGACCGGGAGGCGGGAGCCCGGCGCTCGCATGCGCAAATTTGGAACGATCGGGCGGAGGGAGATCCCTTCATGTGGGCGTTCAAACCCTACGCACGTTGACAGCTTCACGAGTTCTCCATTATGGTCGAGGCGGGGAAAAGGCTCCATGCTTTATAAAGACCTGCGCGGCTGGATCGAGCGGGCGGACGAGCTCGGCGAGCTTCGCCGCATCGACGGCGCCGACTGGAACCTCGAGATCGGCGCCCTCGCCGAGGTCGCGCAGGGCATGGCGGATTCGCCCGCGGTTCTGTTCGATAAAATCCGGGGCTATCCGGAGGGCCGGCGGGTTCTCACCGGCATTCACAACCCGACGCTCAAGCGCCAGTGCCTCACCAATCACCTCCCGCTCGACTATAATCGCGACCAGTTCATCCAGGCGTGGAAAGAGCGCCTGAACCGGCCCCGGATGATCCCGCCCGAGACCGTCAGGGACGGGCCGCTTCTGGAAAACGTCTACGAAGGGAAAGACATCGATCTCCTTGCGCTCCCCGTGCCCTACTGGCACGAGCAGGACGGCGGGCGCTATATAGGCACCGCCGACCTCGTCATCACGCGCGACCCGGACGAGGGCTGGGTGAACCTCGGCTGCTACCGCGTCATGGCGCACGACCGCGACACGCTGGCGCTCTACATGTCGCCGGGACACCACGGCAACATTCACCGGCAAAAATATTTCGACCGGAAAAAGCCGCTGCCGGTGGCGATCTGCTTCGGCCCCGACCCGCTCTTGTGGCTCGCCGCCATGATGGATCTCGACTGGGGCGTCTCGGAGTACGACTACGCGGGCGGCATCCGGGGCGCGCCGTTCGAGGTGATCGCGGGAAAATATACCGGGCTCCCGCTTCCGGCCGACGCGGAGATTGTCATCGAAGGCGAGGTCGCGCCCGGCGGCGCGATCAAGGAAGGCCCCTTCGGCGAGTTTACCGGCTATTACGCCAGCGGCGAGCGCGCCGAGCCGGCGCTCAAGGTGAAGCGGCTGATGCACCGGAACGACCCGATCCTGACCGGCGCGCCGCCCATCCGCCCGGCGGCGGGCGCCGACGCGACGCTCATCCGCTCGGCGTTCATCTGGGACTATCTGGAGAAGGCCGGCGTCCCGGACGTCCGCGGCGTCGCCTGCTACCAGACCCGGTTCTTCCTCGCGGTCTCGATCCGCCAGCGCTATCCCGGCCACGCCCGCCAGGCGGCCATGGTCGCCGCGCAATGCCGCGCCGGCGCGCTGCTCACGCGCTACGTGGTCGTGGTCGACGACGACGTCGATATATGGGATTTCAACGACGTGCTGTGGGCGCTGTGCACGCGCGCCGATCCGGCCCAGGACATCGAGATCGAGCGCCGCTGCTGGAGCAACCCGCTCGACCCGATCATCCCGCGCGCCGAGCGGGGCTTCAACTCGCGCGCCGTGATCGACGCCTGCCGCCCGTACGAATGGATGAAGGATTTTCCGCCGGTCTCCGGCGCGAGCGCGGAGCTGAAAGAGCGGGTCGTGAAAAAGTATGGCGCGCGGATCGTCCACGGGAAAAAATAAGGCGGCTTGCCTCGCCGGCGCGGCGGCGCTCTTTTGGCTGCTCGGGCCGGGCGAAGCCGCAACCACGGGCGCGCGCAGAGCGCCGGAGCGGGCGAAGCTCACCGTGCCCGCCAAATCGCTGACCTTCTTCCCCTATTATTTCGGCCGGGACCGGCGCATCTTCGACGAGGAAGGCGTCGATCTCGAGCTGATCGTGATCCGGCCGCCGCTCGGCGTGACCGCGCTTCAGGCGGGCGAGCTGGATTACTCCGCCGCCGCCAGCCTGGGCATGCGCGCGGCCTTGAAAGGCGCCCCGCTCCGCGTCCTGATGTTCATCCAGACCCGCTTGAGCTTCAGCCTCGTCGGCCAGCCCGGCATGACGGCGCAGAGGATTTCGACCGTCGGCGTGAGCGGCATCGGCTCGCTGGCGCACTACGCGGCGCTCACCGTGATGAAAAAGCTCGGCCGCGGCGGGCCGGGCGACAAGGCGGTTTACATCACGACCAACACGACGGCGCAGAGCTACGCCGTGCTCGCCGGCAAGGCGGTGGACGCGACGATCTTGAGCCCGCCCTACACTTCGATGGCGACGCTCGCGGGCTACGCGAACCTGGGCGACGCCTTCGACGTGCGCGACTTTCAGGGCGGGCTCACCGCCCGCGTGGACCACTTGCAGCAGAAGCGCGAGCAGGCGAAGGCGGTGATCCGCGCGACGCTTCGCAGCCTCGACTACATCGACAGGCACGAGGGCGAGGCGGTCAAGTACCTGCAAAAGGAGTTCGCCCTCGATCCGCGCGTCGCCGCCGACAGCTATAAGATCATCAAGCAGACGCTCAACGTCGACGGCGACGTCGAGGAGCCGGTGCTGAGATCGGTGATCGAGAACATGAAAAAGGACGCCCAGGTGACGGCCGACGTGCCGCTCGAGCGCATCGCCGATCTCTCGCTGCTCCGCGAAGTGAAGGCGGAGCTCGGCAAAAAGTGAATGATCGTACTATCGTACTAAGGAGGACCCTTGGATAACGCGATCAAAGCGGCCGACATCATCCGCGCGGTCAAGCGCGCCGGCATCCGTTTTATCGTCGCCCTGCCCGACCGCGTGACGAGTGAAAGGCTCTTGAAGCCGATGCTCGCCGACCCGGAGCTCCGTGTCGTGCAGGTCTGCAAGGAGGACGAGGGCGTCTCGATCTGCAGCGGCCTTTACGCCGCCGGCCACCGCGCCCTGCTGCTGATCCAGTACACCGGGCTCCTCGATTCGCTGAACGCGATGCGCGGCGTCGCGGTCGAGGGCAAAAATCCGGTCTGCTTCATGGTCGGTTTATTGGGGAAGGAGCCCGGCGTCGCGCCGGCCAAGTCCAAGCGCTACGGCCTCCGCGTCATTGAGCCGGTGCTCGACGCGATGTCGGTCGAGCATCATCTGATCGAGACCGGCGGCGACGGCGAAAAGATCGTCCCGGCGGTGGAGCGCGCCTACGAGCGGCTCGCGCCCGTGGTGATGCTGATCGGAAGGGAGCCGGCGCTATGATGCAGCGCGACGCCTGTTTGAAAGTCCTGGCGCGCCACCGGACCGACGAGATCGTGGTGGCGGTGTATATGGCGGCGCAGGAATGGATCCATATAGCCCCGAGCGAGCTCAACTACACCTTCACCGGCGCCATGGGCCAGGGCTCCTCCCACGCGCTCGGCCTCGCCCTCGGCCGGCCCGACCGGCGCGTGGTCGTCCTCGACGGCGACGGCAGCCTCTTGATGAACCTCGGCAGCCTGGTGACGATCGCCAAGGCGGGGCCGAAAAACTTCGTCCACTGCGTGTGCGAGAACGGCACCTACGAGACCAACGGCGCGGTCGCGATCCCGAACGCCGGGCGCGTGAGCTTCGCCGGCCTGGCGCGCGCGGCGGGCTACCGGAACACGTACGAATTCGCCGGCCTGGAAGAGTGGGACCGCGCCCTCGGCGGCATCTTAAAGGAAGACGGTCCGGTCCTGGTCGATCTCAAAATGGAGCCGGGCGAAAAATACCCGGAGGATTTTAGACGGCTCTATAATACGGAATTCCGGGACGCGTTTAAGAAGGCGCTGGGAAAAAAATAGCAGTCGGAGAGATCCTTCGCGGAGTTTACCCTGGAGCGCAGCCGAAGGGCTCGGCATGACAGAAAAGTGAAGGGCCGGCCGCATTTTGTCATCCTGAACGAAGTGAAGGATCTCGCTTAAAACCGACAAAAGACTCCCGCCCTTTTTTTTCCCCCGTCCAAGGTTTAATCTTCGCCAGCTTTGCGCCCAAAGTCCGTTCCGCGATTTCCGTGTCGTGTGCGGCCTGGGCACGCAGCCAGTAGCCGTTGGAAAGGCCGAAGAACCGGCACAGGCGCAAGTCGGTGTCGGCAGTGATGGCGCGTTTGCCCGCCACGATGTCCCCGATGCGCTGCGCCGGCACGCCGATTTCCTTTGCCAGCCGGTACCGGCTGATCCCCATCGGCCTCAGAAATTCCTCCAGCAACAATTCGCCCGGTGTTACAGGCTTGAGTTTACGCATAATCACTCTCCCTCAGTGATAGTCCACAATTTCGACCTCTTCAACGCCTGCGTCCGTCCAAAAGAAGACGGCCCGATTCTGGTGGATTTAAAGATGGAGCCGGGGGAAAAACATCCGGAGGATTTTAGACGGCTCTATAATACGGAATATCGGGACGCGTTTAAGAAGGCGTTGGAGAAGTGAGAAGTCCAAGGGATTTGTACACAGGAAAAATAATCCGGTTGGGCAAAAAGTTCCCTTATATTTCCTTTTCAATCTTTTCCTTAATCTCCTTTTGAATTTCCGCAGCTAAATTGTTTGATTCTCTCATATACCGGATAAGGTTTGCCCGGTTTTCCCAGTAATTTCGCCATTTATCTGGAGAAACATAAGTTTCTAAGTCGATCTTTCTGGGACGAAATTCTCGTTCGTACTTTTCCAAGAGGCGTATTCTCTTATCCAGATTGGCGATTTTCCGATTGGAAGGCGACAGGCGGGCTGTACCCATCATCCATTCCTTCCATTTCTTGTTTCCTTTAGATTGATTACAGCGTCCGCAGCTTGGCACAAGATTCGAGATTTCCGTGATAAATCCGGTTCCCAGAGTTTTTT
>DASWFA010000015.1:0-7182 GCA_036394475.1 Binatia bacterium | reverse complement strand
GCCGGCGGCGCCCCGCTATAGCCGCCACTTGCCGGCGCCGGCTTGCCTTCCCGGCCCGCAGCCCGTCCTTCTCAGGCTTGACGCGGCCGTGCTGGAGATGGCAAAATCTCATCCGCTCCATTGGCTTCCTTCTGAACCCGGCATTTAGAGGAATTGGAATGAAAGGCTTATCGGCGGTCTTGCTGATGCTCGGCCTCGGGCTGGGCGGCTGCGCTTCCTACACCTACGAGGGGATGAGCTACAGCTCCCGCGAAGCGGCGCGCGACGCCGCCCAGCGCGACATAGATCGCAACGTCTCGGGGGTCGCCGCCGCGCCCCGAAAAATCGGCGGCAAACTGGTCGTCGTCATTCCGACCCGAGAGGTCATCGAGGTTTACGGCGTAAGAAGGCAGGGCTATGCGCCGCCCGATACGGTCGGGTACATCGCCGACGTGCTGGAATTGGCTTTCCTCGGGGTGGCGGATGCGGTTCGAAAATCGCAGCTGTTCGATACCGTAACGGTGCTCCGCTTTATCGACACGCAGACCGAGCTGACGGGCGCTTACGATTACAAGCTTTGGCTCTACACCCAGGGGCTCGACCGGTGGCAGTGGTATCTATCGAAAAACGGATCCGACGGCCGCGAGCCGGTCACTCCCGACCGGGGGTTTCAAAAGAGCGAATACTTGAACTCGTTCAATTCCATGCTGACCCGGGCCGGCGCGATTCTCCTCGCGCGATCGGGCGGCCAGCCGGGAAGACCGGGCCCCCGGCCGTCCGGGAACAAGGGCGAAGTGGTCTCGGTGGGCACGGGGTTTTTCATCAACGGCGGCGGGTTCGCCCTGACGAACAATCATGTCGTCGAAGGCTGCGGCGGCTTGCGCGCGGTTCTCAAGGAGGGGGAGAATCCCTCGGTCACGCTGGTCGCTACCGACCGCGAGAACGACATGGCGCTCATCAAGGTTCCATCGCACATCGGCAGCTACGCCCTGTTTCGGGCCGCGCCTCCGATGCGTCAAGGCGAGCCGGTCGTGACCTACGGCTATCCGATGCGAGGGATTCTCGCGTCGCACGGCAACGTTACGACGGGAGTCGTCAGCGCGCTCGCCGGGATCCGCGACGACTCCGGGGTCATCCAGATTTCCGCGCCGGTCCAGCCCGGCAACAGCGGCGGTCCGGTGCTCGACGCCGGCGGCAGCGTCGTCGGGATCGTCAGCTCCGGGTTGGAACCCAAAGACGGAAAAGGTCACGTGCCGCAGAACATCAATTTCGCCGTCAAAGTGAACATGGTCACGAACTTCCTCGACATCAACAACGTCAATTACGAGACGACCACCCTGAAGAAAGAAATGCCGACCGCCGACATCGGCGACCGGGCGAAAGGGTTCACTTTTGTCGTCCAGTGCGTGGAATAGGAATCCCGCCCTCCGGCGGTTTTACTTTTCTCCCTGGTCGCGGCGGGTCCGTCCGCCGGCCGGTCCCGATATTGCCTAGGACGCGCCGAATATCTCGCGGTAAAGCCTTAAGCTCTCCTCGGCGTTTTGCGAACGGTCCGGATGGAGCACGACGCGCTTGAAGCCTTTGATCAGTCTCGGCGGATCGGGCTCGACTCCCTCCCGCAGCGTCACGCGGCGAAAGCTCTTCAGGATATCCTGGCCTTCCTGAGATAGCACGAAATCGATAAACAGCTTCCCGGCGTTGGGATGCGGCGCCTTGGCGGCGAGCATGATGCCGTCGAACTTGATCACGACCGGCTCGAGATTGACCCAGTCGACGGACGTCCCCTGCGACTTCGACCACTCGACGGTATGGGTATAGGAGATCGCGAGCGGGAATTCGCCGACCGCGAGTAGCTGCGTCCGTTGCGTCGCCCCCCGGCCGATCGCCGGGTCTTGCGCCGCGAGAGCTTTGAGATAGTCGACCGCCCGCTGTTTTCCCCAGGCCTGGGCGAGCCCGACCAGGAGCTCGTAATTCTCGTCGTCGACCGAGATCTTCCGGCCTTTCCATCTGGCGTCGAGCAACTCGTTGTAGCTCTTGGGCGCCTCTTCCTTCTTCACCTGCTGCGTGTTGAAGCCCAGTCCCGTCGGCAGAGCGTAGGTGCCGGTCCAATAGGCGTCCTTGTCTTTCAGGTCCGCGCTGAAGAACCGGCGCTCGGGCGAGTCGTAGGCGGCGATCAATTTTTTTTGTTTGAGGTCGAAAATAAATTCGGGGGTCGTCTGCGAGAGGACGTCCCAGCTCGCGCGGCCGGCCCGCGCCTCGAGCACGACTTTCTGGTGCAGACCGACGCTCCCGCTGCGCCAATAGGACGCCTTGATGAACGGGTAACGCTTCATGAACTCGTCGACCAGCTTTTGCGACTGGTCCTGGGCGATCGTGCTCCACCAGACGAGCTCGCCCTCCTTCTTAGCGCCATCGAGCACTTTCGGATCGGCCGCCCGCGCCGGTTGCTGGCAGGCGAGGACGATGGCGGCAGAAAGCGCCGCGGCCAAGCACAACGGCAAAAACATTTTGCCGCGCCTTTTCTCCCCGTGGATGTGCGCTTTCATAGAATCCCTCCAAAGTAGAAACCGGCCAATGCATATTTATGTGAAAGAAGCATGCTGTTTCATATCTAACTGAAAAAAACAAGTCTGTTTTCTATTGATCAAACATTTCCGGCCGGGACGGCATGGGCAGCCCCGCGCGGATGCTCTCTGAGAAATCGGCGGCTCTATCGGCGGCCTTGGCCGCGCCGTTGATGCGCGACCGGCGCTTCAGCTCTTCGAACGAAAGACTCGTGTCTAAACGGTTGTTCTCGTAGAGGTATTGGGGAGTGTAGCCGCTGACGAGAACTTTCCACGACAGCGGCAGGTGGCCCGGATTGATGCGGGTATGGGTATAAATACCGGTCGTGCAGTTGGTGGTGAGCGTGTTGTAGAACTCGGGCTTTTCGGCCAGCGAGTTGATTTCCCGGATATATTCGAGAAATAAGCGCCGTCCATTGCCGCTTGCCGGCGCGCGCGTCCGGTAAAGATAGACGTCCTCGGGCGGGTCTTTCCGGTAGTTCGTTCTGAGACGGATCAGGTCGCGCTCGTCGGCCACGACATAGAAAAGCTCGTACTGCTTGAAGAAGCCGGCGATGGTGGAATAGCTTTCATCGCGCTCTCTGCGCGTCTCGATCGAGACGGCGATGAAATCCTTCCCGGCGAATCCGAAGCTCAGAAAGATGTGGGCGATCGCCTCGCCCATCCAGTAGGAAGCGATCAGATCGACCGAGTCGAGTTTTCTCAAGTCGAAGGTCTTGTCGTAGTAGCGCGGGACGAAGTCGGTCTCGGTGCGATAATCGAAGTTTCGGATATTGTGAAGGGTGACAAGGTCGTCTTCCAGCGTCGCGAACGGCAGTTTGGCATACTCCGGCGCCCAGTTCCGGTCGTTCGAAGCGGGAATCCTCAACCACCAGAACAGAACCATCGCAAATACAACGGTAAAGGCGAACAGCGCCCGGCGGGGCCGGTAAGCGAATCCATACCCTCCCATCACGCCCACGCCGAAGAGAGCGAAGACGGCGGCGCAGATTTGCCGATATTTTTGGTCCGGCAGGTTCGAATAATAAATGGCGAGCGTGCCCCATGCGGTCGCTCCCGCCAGGACGGCGGACATCAAAATCTCGAGGAGGACTTTGCCGACCGATTTCATGACCGTCTCGGTCCGCTGCGGGGGTTGGACCAGACCAGGCTAGCAGGTCGAGGGCGGCGCGACAAGAATATCGTCTACCGGCCGATGGGGTTGGCAGGACGATCAAGGTGAAGTAGATAAACAATATCAATAAAAAGCAAAAAACCCTCCATGGGCTGCAAAAACGTGGAAGCAGGCAAAGACGGCGCACTTCGCCGGCTGCTCGATGGGCTCGCCTTGGCGGGCTCGGCCGCCTGGCTCACGCTTGCGCTGGCGGGCTGCGCCACTCCCATCGGCGCTACGCGCGTCGATCCGCGCGCGGCGCAACACTCGCTCGCCGCCAATGCGCTCACGGCCGACACGCCGAGCTCTTTTTCGACCCAACAGCTTCTCAATCTGAATCTCTACGAGCAGTTCCAGAAAAAGCCGAAGGAGGCCCTGGCCAAGCTGCATGCGGGTTTGGAGGCAACGGGAGACGAAGACCGCGTTTTTGCTTTAGCCGAGTTGTCCTTCCTTCACGCCGACGAGTCGGGCGACCGGGCCTATTATCTCGCCGCTGCGGCTTATGCCTATGCTTTCGTCCTCCCGGGCCGGCACGGGACGCCTCCCAAGGCCATCGATCCACGCTCCCGGTGGGCGGTCGATATCTACAACCGGGCTCTGGCCAGGGGATTCATCTCCGCCGATGGCAAAAACGTGGTTTTGAAGGGCGGACGATTCGAGCTTCCTTTCGGTGAGTTGAATATTGATTTCGACGAGGGAGCTTTGAGGTGGGCCGGCTTCCGGCTGAAGGACTTTGTTCCCGCCGCCGAGCTGGAGGTGCGCGGGCTCCGCAACCGGTACCGGAATCCCGGCGTCGGCGCGCCGCTGGTTGCGGCGCTCGAGCCCCTGGACGCGATGGCAAGCGTGCAGTACAGGCGCATACCGCGCAGGATGAAAATTCCGGTTTCGGCGTTTCTTCGCTTTGACGATGCCCGCGGCGCTCTCGCCTCAGGAAAACTCGGCGCCCGGCTGGAGGTTTACAACCCGGACTCCGCGAGGACCGTCAGGATCGGCTCGGTCGACGTGCCGATCGAATACGAAATAACTTCCGCGCTGGCCGCCTCCCTGGAAGGCGCTCCGGTTTGGGATACCGAGATCGCCGGTTTTCGCTCCGGCGACCTCAAGCTCCTCTCCGAGGAGGGCGCGGGAGACGGCCTGTTCCTGTACGGCCCGCACCGGCGCGGTCATATCCCGGTCGTGCTCGTGCACGGCACGGCGTCCAGTCCGGCGCGCTGGGCCGAGATGCTCAACGAAGTGTCGAACGATCCGCGGCTCTTCAGCACCTACGAGCTCTGGCTTTTCATGTACACTACCGGCAACCCGATCGCCTACTCGGCCAAGCTACTCCGCGATGCGCTGGCGCGGGTCGTGAGCGAGCTCGATCCCGAGGGGACCGATCCCGGGCTGAAGCGGATGGTCGTGATGGGCCACAGCCAGGGGGGACTGTTGACGAAGATGACCGCCATCGACAGCGGCATGCATCTCTGGCCGTTCCGCGTGCCGCCGGCGGAGCTCGACGTCAAGCCGGAGACCCGAGATCTGTTGAGCCGGGGGCTGATCATCAAGCCGCTGCCGTTCGTCAAGCGCGTCATTTTCGTCGCCACGCCGCACCGCGGCAGTTATCAGGCGCTCGGCATCCTGGGAAGCTTGGGATCCTGGCTGGTGAACCTGCCGGGCGCGTTCACTAAATTCGGTATGGAGCTTTTGACGCTGCAAAAAGAGGGGGTGCTGCTCGGTCCGTTCAGCGGCATCCCGACCAGCATCACCAACATGAATCCCAACAACCGGTTCGTGCAGAGCCTGGCGTCCATTCCGGTGGCGAAGGGAATCACGGCGCATTCCATCATCGCCGTAGACAGCGACGGGCCGGTCGAGGACGCGGGCGACGGGGTGGTGAAATACAAAAGCGCCCACATCGACGGCGTGGCGTCGGAAAAAATCGTCCGCTCCAGCCACTCGGTGCAGGGGAACCCGGAGACCATTCAAGAGGTGAAGCGCATCCTGCTCGAGCACTTGAAAAGCTCGAACTAACAACCTTGGCGTTCGCCCCGGGCGGCTCCGGTTTGGACATTTTCTCAGTAGGTGTCGAACATGCGCTGGATCTCGTCGGCGTTGTTCGTCTTCGCCAGCGCCAGCGCCAGCAGGGCGCGGGCCTTCCACGGCTGCAGGTTGTCGCCCGCCACAAAGCCGCGTTTGGCGAGCCCGGGGCTCCTGACCACGCGGCCCGAGGCGACCCGGCTCGTGAGGCACATGATCACGCCTTTCTCTTTGTAAACCCGATCGAAGGCCTCCTCTTCAGCGGGCGTCGGCCGTCCGGCGCCGGTCGCGGCGCTCACGATTCCCTTCGCGCCCGCCGCCGCGGCCGCCTCGATCATCTTGCCGTCGGCGCCGACGTAGGAAACGACAATATCCACGCGCGGGAGCGCTTGCAGACCGCGCACGTCGAACTCCGTATTCACGGTGTGTTTTTTCACGCTCTGATGGTAGTAGACGATCTTTCCGTCCCCGTCGGCATAGCCGAGCGGCCCAAGATCGCGCCCCTGAAACGCCTGCACGCGGTAGGTGGCGTTCTTGGTCACGTCGCGCCCGCTGTAGATCGTGTCGTTCATGACGAGCAGCGCCCCGCGTCCCCTGGATTCAGGGTCGGCGGCGACTTTGACCGCGTTGAAGAGGTTGAGATAGCCGTCGGCGCTGAGCGCCGAGGCCGGGCGCATCGAGCCGACGACCACCACCGGCTTGTCGGTTTTTACTGTCAGGTTGAGAAAATAGGCCGTCTCCTCGATCGTGTTGGTCCCGTGGGTGATGACGATGCCGTCCGCCCTGTCCTCGTCGAAGATCGAATGGATCGTGCGCACCATGTCGAGCCAGTCTTTGTCGACCAGCGCGTGGCTCGGCAGCCGGCGGAAAGGCACGGTCTCGACCTCCGCGATCGACTTCAGCTCGGGGAGCTGGGCGAGCAGCTCCGGGGTGTCGAGACGCTTGCCCGTCTCGATGTACCAGGCGAGATCGAGGCGGTCTTTGCCCAGCGAGTCGATCGTCCCTCCGGTTATAATCAGCGCAACGCGCGGTAACTGGCTCATGGTTCTTTTATCCTCCTATGCGCAGGGAATGCTCAACGTGAAGATCGATCCTTTGCCCGGCTGGCTCTCCACCCAGATTTTGCCGCCATGGGCTTCCACGATCATCTTACAGATCGCGAGCCCCAGGCCGGTGCCTTTATGGGGCGAAATTTTGCCGCTCCTGGTCTGGCGGTACTTATCGAAAAGCCCGCCGATCTCCTCCGCGGGAATGCCGACGCCGTCGTCCCGGATCCACATTCTTATTTCTTCCTCGGTCAGGCGCGCTCCTATTTCGATCTCCCTGCCGTGCGGCGTGAACTTGATCGCGTTGCTCAGCAGGTTGGAAAGCACCTGGTCGAGGCGGCGCGGGTCGGCGCATACCCGGGGCAGGGCCGGCTCGAGCCGGCTGACCAGAGCGATCTCCTTCGACTTGGCCAGCGGGATAAAG
>DASWFA010000014.1:0-3106 GCA_036394475.1 Binatia bacterium | reverse complement strand
GGCGGGGCGGCGCCGCATTCGACCGCCGGCAGCCTCCCCATTCGCGGGAGCGTCGAAGAGATGGCGGAGCTGCTGCACGAAGAGGTCGTGGACGAGGTCTACTTCGTGCTCCCGCCGTCCAAGCTGGATCAGATCAGCGACTACTTGAAGCTCTGCGAAGAGATGGGCGTCGAAGGCAAGGTGCTGGCCCAGCTCTACCGGCCCGCGCTGGCGCGGCCCTATCTCGAACAATCCTTCGACCTGCCCTTTTTCTCCTTCGCGCCGACGCCGCTTTATGTCGGCCAGCGCTACGCCAAGTCGGTGGTCGATTTTTTCGGCGCGCTCGCGCTGCTGGCGCTCTTCGCCGTCCCGATGGCGGCGATCGCGCTCGCCGTGAAGCTCTCGTCCCGGGGACCGGTGCTGTTCCGCCAGGAGCGCGGCGGTCTCCACGGCCGGCGCTTTTCGATGGACAAGTTCCGCACCATGGTCGCCGGAGCGGACCTGTTAAAACAAGAGCTGGCGGAGCGGAACCAGATGTCCGGCCCGGTGTTCAAGCTCGCGAACGACCCGCGCGTGACCCCGCTCGGTAGATGGCTCCGCCGCACGAGCCTCGACGAGCTGCCCCAGTTGATCAACGTCCTCAAGGGCGACATGAGCCTGGTCGGCCCGCGCCCGCTGCCGCTGGCGGAGACCGCCGGGATCAAGGGGCCGCTGCGCCGGCGCTTTTCGATGAAGCCCGGCATGACCGGCCTCTGGCAGTCGAGCGGCAGGAGCAGTGTGGACTTTCACGACTGGATGCGGCTCGATTTGGAGTACGTCGACAACTGGTCGCTCCGTTTGGATCTCAAAATTTTGCTTAAAACGGTGCTCGCGGTGGTTTCCGGAAAAGGGGCGCATTGAGCCGGCCGATCAGTTAAATTCGCGAGGATATAAAAAACCATGAAAGACGCTGCGACAGGGACCGGGAAGAAAAACCTGAGGGCGCGGCTTGAAGCCTACGACCTTCTTTTTATCGTCCTGATGATTTTTGCCGCCGCGCTCAGACTTTACTATTTCTTTCTTACCAAAGACCAGACGCTCTGGTGGCACGAAGCTGAATATATGTTGAAGGCGAAGTCGCTCGCGCTGGGCACGCCGGACACGGGTTATCCCAACTCGCCGCCGGCGCTGCTTTCGCTTCTCGCCGCCGGGCTTTTCAAGCTCGGCCTCGGCGAAGCCGTCATTCGATTTTTATGGGTCGCGCTCTCGACCGCTTCGCTCTTTTTCACTTATCGAATCGGTGCGCTCCTGTTCAACAAGCGAGTCGGCTTCTACGCCGCGGCGCTCGCTTCGGTTTTTTATATCGACCTGTTTTACTCCATGCGGCTGCTGGTGGATGTGCCGCAGGTTTTCTTCGTGCTGCTGGCAGGTTTCCTGATGGTCCGCTCGCTCGACGATAAAAGCGCCGGATACGGCGTGTGGGCGATCGTTCCGGTCCTGGTTCTCGGAACGGCGACGCGCTTCACCGTGGGGCTATTCTTCCTGGTCGCGGCGCTCTTCCTTCCGCTCGCCAAAGGCAAAGCCCTGTTGAAAGACCGGGACTGGCAGATCTCCCTCGCTCTCGGCTTTCTCCTGTCTCTGCCGTTCCTGTTTTACTTTGCGGCGCTCTACGGCAATCCCCTGTATCCATTTCTCTCTCAGGAGGAATTGCGGCGCGCGGCCGGCAAGGGACCGGGGCCCGGCCAGGTCCTGCTGGAATACGCGCGCTACTTTCCCAGCTACACGAACGCGGTGGTAACCGCCGTTTTTGCCGCGGGACTCGTCCAGGCGACCGCCCTCCTCTTCCGGCGGGGCGACCGGATACAAAAAGACCGGGCCCTCCAGGCCTATCTGCTCCTGATCCTGTGGATCGCCTTGCCGTTTATTTTTTTCGCATTGTTCGTCAACCATTTCGAGGACCGGTATCCGGCGATGATTTTTCCCGCCGTTTTCATCCTGACCGGGGCGGCGCTGGACGCGGCGTATGCGTACCTCAAGAAATACAGCTTCGCGGCGGCGGCCGCCGCCGTCGCGGTGGTTTTAATCTACGGCGTCTACGCGATGGCGGCGCGCTCGGATGCGCTGATCAAGGAACAAATCCCCTCGTTCAACGGCGTCCGCGACGCCGGACTGTGGATCAAGGCGCACACCTGGCCGGGCGACACGGTGATCACCGCCAGCGTGCCGCAAAATACGTACTATTCCGAGAGAGCGACTTTCGCTTACCCCGGCAACGAATTCGCTTTCGAGGAGTTGTTGCAGGCCAGGAAGCCCAAATACATGGTCCTCTCGATGTGGGAGGACTCGCCGGAATGGACGTACGACTGGCCGAGGACGAACGAGGATCGGCTTTCGATCGCGTCGGTGCTCTATATGGACGCCGAGCGCAAACAGCCGACGGCGGTCGTCTACGCGTTCCACTTGCAGCCCTGAGCGCCGGAATCAGCGCGTGAGCTTGTCGAGATAGGCGACGATGGCGTCGACCGACCCGGTGATGCGCCCGAGCGGGGCGTCCTCGGGAATCGCAACCTGGAACTCGGCCTCCAAACCGACCACGACTTCGAGCATCTTCAGCGATTCGAGCTCGAGGCGCGTCCGTCCCGGGTCCGCGTCCGGCCCCAACACCCGGCGGAGCACCTGAACGACCCGCTCTCTCGTCGATTCGGACATTTTAAAATTCTCCGCGTTGGGTCAGGCCGTCCAGCGCCTGGGCTTGCCGGTGACCGTCCGGGGGATTTCGTCGACGAACTCCAACCCCCGGAGCCGCTTGAAAACCGAGAGCCCGGCGTTGGCGTATTCCAGAATCTCCTTCTCCCCGCACGCTGCGCCCGGACGGAGCTTCACTTTCGCGCGCGCGGCTTCGCCGAAGCGCGGCTCCGGAGCGCCGTACACGAGCGCCTCCTCCACCGCGGGATGTCCGGCTAAAATTTCCTCCAGCTGGTACGGAAAGACCTTTACGCCGCCCACGTTGATGACGTCCTTGGTCCGGCCGACGATCCAGTAATAGCCGTCCGCGTCGCGCCGCGCCACGTCGCCGGTTCGGAACCAGCCGTCCTCGAGGATTTCTTCTCTCGGCCGCCACGGCTTGTAGTAGCCGTCGAACATGCCG
>DASWFA010000013.1:0-1809 GCA_036394475.1 Binatia bacterium | reverse complement strand
CGCCGCGAGGCCGCGATATGGCTTATTTGACTTTCCCCGAATATCCCTCTTAGAGTTACGCTGAGAATCTATTTTATGGCCGATCCAAACCACCCGTTTCTCGCCGCCTGCCGCCGGGAGAAGACGCCTTACACGCCGGTGTGGCTCATGCGCCAGGCGGGGCGCTATATGGAGGAGTACCGCAAGCTCCGCGCCGAGTTTTCCTTTCTCGATCTGTGCAAGCGGCCCGACCTGGCGGCGGAGATCACGGTCAAGCCGGTCGAGCGCCTCGGCGTCGACGCCGCTATTCTATTCGCCGATATTCTTTTGATCCTGGAGCCGATGGGGCTCGGGCTCGAGTATTCCAAAGACGACGGCCCGGTCATCCACGGCCAGATCCGGAGCCGCACCGACGTGGAGCAGCTCCAGGAGTTCGAGCCCGCGGAGGCGCTGCCGTTCGTCATGGAGACGGTGCGCCGGGCCCGCGCCGCGCTCGGCGGCAAAGTGCCGCTGATCGGATTTTCCGGCGCGCCCTTCACCCTGGCGTCCTATATTATCGAAGGCGGCGGCTCGCGCAATTATCTCAAGACCAAGCGGCTGATCTATTCCGATCCCGGCGCCTGGCGCGCCCTGATGGAGCGGCTCGCCGCCGCGGTCGGCAAATATTTGAACGCGCAGATCGCCGCCGGCGCCGAGGCGGTGCAGATTTTCGACAGCTGGGCCGGCTGCCTCTCGCCCGGCGATTATCAGAGGTATGTCCTCCCCTACACGCGCGCGGCGATCGCCGCCGTCGCCGGCGCGCCGGTGATCCATTTCAGCACCGGGACGGCGGGCATGCTGAAGCAGGTGCGCGCCGCCGGCGGCGACGTGATCGGACTCGACTGGCGGATTCATCTCGACGAAGGCTGGGAGGCGGTCGGCCACGACGTCGCCATCCAGGGAAACCTCGACCCGGCGGCGCTCCTGGCCAAGCCCAAGGAGATCCGCTCGCGCGTCGAGGATATTCTCCGGCGCGCGGGCGGCCGGCCCGGACACATTTTCAATCTCGGCCACGGCGTCTTCCCCGAGACTCCGGTCGAGCACGCGATCGCCATGGTCGAGGCGGTCCACGAGCTCGGCGCGAGATAATCCCATGGACAGCGCCTACGACGCCGTCCTCCTGCTCGCCTTCGGCGGGCCGGCCGCGCCCGGGGAGATCCGCCCGTTTCTCGCGCGCGTGCTCGCCGGCCATCCCGCGCCGCCGGAGCGCGTCGAAGAGGTGGTGCGGCACTACGAGGCGGTCGGCGGCCGCTCGCCGCTCGCCGACATCACTCTCCTCCAGGCGCGCGCGCTCGACGCGGTCTTCAAGCAGCTCCGCCTGCCGCTCGCCGTCTACGTCGGCTTCCGCCATTCCAGTCCTTACATCCGCGAAAGCCTCGAACGCATGGCGGCCGACGGCGTCAGGCGCGCGCTCGGTTTTATTCTCTCCTCGCACCGGACCGAGGCGAGCTGGGAGCGCTACCAAAAAAACGTCGCCGATGCGAGCGCCGGTCTCGGCGGCCGGGCGCCCGGGATCGATTACTGCCCCGGCTGGCACGACCACACGCTGTTGATCCAGACGTGGGCGGACCAGATCGAAGAGCAGATGGAGAAGGTCGCGCCGGAAAGACGGGTGGACGTCCAGCTTATTTTCACCGCCCACAGCGTGCCCACGGCGATGGCCGGCCGCTCGCCCTACGTCGAGCAGCTCGACGAGAGCGCGCGCCTGATCGCCGCAAGCATCGGCCACGCGCGCTGGTCGCTCGCTTATCAAAGCCGGAGCGGCGGACCGCGCGAGCCATGGCTCGAGCC
>DASWFA010000012.1:0-5968 GCA_036394475.1 Binatia bacterium | reverse complement strand
TCGGGCGAGGCGAAGCGGTAGACCGTTTCGCCGGGGCGGATGAGGCCCAGCTCTTCGCGCGCGATCTTCTCGAGATAGAGATCGTCGTTGCGAATCCGGTAGGCGCGGTCGCGCAGCGCTTCGTTTTCCTTTTGCAGGAGGAAATTCTTCTCCTGCAATTGTTTTTTCTCGCCGTTCAAGCGCCAGAGATGGAAGACCCCGCGCTCGCCGAAGGCGGTGAACAGGGCCAGCGCGACGAACAGGCTGGAGCAGAGATAGACGGCCCAGCGGCGTGGTGAGTTGGCTAAGCGCATGATTCGAAGGAGCCCGAGTGTAGCATATTTCGTCGCGGCTTGCAGGGTGGCGCGCCACTTTTTCACGCCCGCCGGAGCGGCGGCGGGCGCGCGGGCGAAAACAACGGGAGGCGGGCGATGAAAATCCGGCAGATCCACGCGCGCGAGGTGTTGGACTCGCGCGGAAATCCGACCGTCGAGGTCGACGTCGCGCTCCAAAACGGCGCCCGCGGGCGCGCCACGGTGCCGTCGGGCGCCTCGACCGGCGAGCACGAAGCGGTCGAGCTGAGGGACGGCGACCGCCGCTTTCTCGGCAAGGGGGTCCGGCGCGCGGTGGAGAACGTGAACCGCGTCATCGCGCCGCGGCTCCGCGGCAAGGACGCGAAGAAGCAGCGGGAGCTCGACCGGCTGATGATCGATCTCGACGGCGCGCCGGACAAGGGGCGGCTCGGCGCCAACGCGATTCTCGGCGTCTCGCTGGCGGCGGCCCACGCTCAGGCCGCGGCCGAAAAGCTGCCGCTCTACCGCTATCTCGGCGGGACGCGCGCCCGGACGCTCCCCGTGCCCATGCTGAACGTGCTGAACGGCGGCGCGCACGCGGACAACAACGTGGACTTCCAAGAGTTCATGATCGTCCCCGTCGGGATGAAAAGCTTCGCCGAGGCGCTCCGGGCGGCGGCGGAAATCTTCTCGACCCTGAAGAAAGTCCTGCACAAGCGCGGCTACTCGACCGGCGTCGGCGACGAGGGCGGGTTCGCCCCGAGCCTCATGGCGAACGAGGAGGCCGTGGTGCTCCTGCTCGAAGCGATCGCCGGGGCCGGCTACAAGCCCGGGGACGAGATCGCGCTGGCGCTCGACGTCGCCTCGAGCGAGCTTTTCGACGGCGGCGGCTACGTTTTCAAAAAATCCGACGGCCGGAAGCGCGGCGCGGAGGAGATGGTCCGGCTTTACGAGGACTGGGTGCGGCAGTACCCGATCATTTCGCTCGAAGACGCCTTCGCGGAAGACGATTGGGACGGCTGGAAAATGCTCACCGACGCGCTGGGGAAAAAAGTCCAGCTCGTCGGCGACGATCTCTTCGTGACCAACAAGACCCGGCTGGCGCGGGGCATCGAGTCGGGCGTGGCGAATTCCATTTTAATCAAAGTCAACCAGATCGGCACGCTCACCGAGACGCTGGAGACGATGCGCCTCGCCGCCAGGGCCGGCTACACGACGGTCGTGTCGCACCGCTCGGGCGAGACCGAAGACGCGACGATCGCCGATCTGGCGGTGGCGACCAACGCCGGGCAGATCAAGACCGGCGCGCCCTGCCGCGGCGAGCGCACGGCCAAGTATAATCAACTGTTGAGAATCGAGGAGGCGTTGGGAAAACGGGCCGTCTACCCCGGCAAAAAGGCCTTCAAGACGCATTAGGACGAATGAAGCGGGAATCCGTCGGGGAGAAAAAACGCCGCGCCCGGGCCATCGCCGCGCGCCTGGCCGAAGCCTATCCCGGTCTGAAAGTCCCGCTCGATCACAAGAACACGTTTGAGCTTCTCGTCGCGGTGATCCTCTCGGCCCAATCGACCGACGAGATGGTGAACCGCGTCACGCCGGAGCTTTTCCGCCGCTACCCGTCGCCCGCGGCGCTGGCGCGCGCGCCGCTCGGCCAGATCGAAAAGCTGATCCGCCGGCTGGGTCTTTTCCACGCCAAGGCGCTGGCGCTCAAAAAAATGAGCCGGCAGCTGGCCGAAAGCCACGCCGGGGAGGTGCCGGCGACGATGGAAGAACTAACCAGCCTTGCGGGCGTGGGGCGCAAAACCGCCAACGTGATTCTCGGCCACGCCTTCGGCGTGCCCGGCATCATCGTCGACACCCACTGCAAGCGCGTGTCGCGCCGTCTCGGCCTGACGCGCGAAGAGGACCCGGAAAAGATCGAGCGGGATTTGATGAAGCTCCTGCCGCCGGAGGAGTGGACCGGCTTTTCCCACCGCCTGGTGCTCCACGGCCGGAGGGTCTGCCACGCGAGAAAACCGGATTGCCCGCGCTGTCCGGTGAACGATCTCTGCCCATCGGCGGAATTGTGATGGGAGCCGGTGTAGGGCGGTTCGCGAACCGCCCCTACTATAAATTCCTGCCTTAAGCAAAAGGCCGGGCGCGGGCAGCACAGACCCGGCTGGATGTATCTCGAAGGGCCGATGCGCCTGGACGAAAAGGGTCAAGCGTATTTCCATGTTATCGCTGGTTGAGCGAGGCCCATCCATCGGCCCGGAGGGATGCGTCCAGCCGGATCTACTACCAGCCTTTTCTTTTGAAGCCGAGAATATCCCGCCTATCCTTCTTGGAAGGCCGCCCTTCCGATTCGAACGCCGGTCCCCTTTCGAGACGAAGCTGCGCCGACAGCGCCTCCCGCGCCTTTTGGCTCTCTTCCGTCTCTTCGTAGAGCGCCCGGGCCTTTTCGGCGGGGCCGCGATGTTCGGAGAGCCCGCGCACAATGACGACCGACTCGTAAGGGCCGCGCCGGACTTTCAGCTCGTCGCCGGGATGCAGCGAATGAGAAGGCTTGGTGCGCGCGCCGTTCAAATGGACTTTGCCGCCCTCGACGGCGTCGGCGGCGAGGCTCCGGGTCTTGAAGAAGCGCGCCGCCCAGAGCCACTTGTCGATGCGGACGGCTTCGTCGGAGGCCATGTTAAATCTCTACCTCGTGACCGGCTTTTTCTCGCAGCGCTTTTCGGTAGACCCATTCGGCCGCGGCGACGTCCTGAATCGCGATGCCGACCGATTTGTAGAGCGTGATCTCCTCCGGCGCGCGGCGCCCGGGACTCCTGCCGGCGAGGACTTCGCCGATCTCGACCGAAGCCTCGCCCGCGGCGATCGCGCCGTCTTTGATCGCGAGCAGCACGTCGCCGCATTCCGCCATGATCGCGTCGCGCGAATCGACGAAGAGCCGGGCGCGCCGCATCGTCGCCGCGTCGATTTCCCTCAGATCGGGCCGGTGCGAGCCGACGGCGTTGATATGGACTCCGGCTTTCAGCCAGCCGCTGTTCAAGATCGGCTCCTGGGCCGACGTCACGGTCACGAGCAGGTCGGCTGCGCGCGCGACCGCTTCCGCGGACTCGGCGACCTCGATGGCGGCGCCGGCCTCCGCGGCCAGCTCGTCCCGGAGCTTGTGCGCGTTCCGCTCCGTGCGGCTGTGGATTTTTATCCGCTCGAACTTCCTTACCTTGCCGAGCGCCCGGATGTGCGCCCGCGCCTGGACGCCCGCGCCGAGGACGCCGAGGACGGGAGTCTCCGCGTTCGCCAGCGCCCGGGTCGCCATGGCGGAAGCGCAGGCGGTGCGGATGGCGGTGATGTAGGTGCCGTCCATGACGGCGATGAGCCTGCCGGTCTCGGCGCTGTAGAGATGGATGGCCGCGAGAATCGCCGGCAGATTCTTGCCGGCGTTGTCCGAAAAGAAAGTCACGACTTTCATGCCCAGCGCCTTCGTCTCGCTCAAATAGGCCGGCATGCTGGTGATGCGCCCTTTGATCTGCGGCAGCGGCACGACCTGCCGCACCGGCATCACCGCCCCGCCGGTCGAGAACTGGACGTGCGCCTGCTCGAGCGCGCGGATCAGCTCGTCGATATCGACGAGGCGGCGGACCTCTTTTTCCGACAGGACCAGCATTCCGGACTTAACATAACCGGAGCGTCCGTCATTTTCCAGCCGTTCCGCCGGCCGCACCCCGCGGTTGACGGAGCGGCGGGGTTGCGCTTAAATGACGCCGGTCCAACCTGCAGGAGGTGCGTATGCTTTTTTTCCGCGTTCTTTTCTTTTCCCTGTTCCTGGTCTTGATTTTCTCTTCCGCCCGGGCGCAGCCCGTTCCGGCGCGGGACAGCCGGACCCTCGAGCTCGTCGACCAGCTGAAAGAGACGATTCAGAGGGCGGAAAAAGGCCGGAGCGATCCCGCCTTGCTGCAGCAGCTGCGCGATCTCGTCCGTCGTTACGATTGGCCGTGGCGCGCGAATCTATTGTCCGACGACTTCACCGCGAGCGGCGCCCGGCTCGAGCCGAATTGGGTCGTCGACCGGGGCGACTTTCGCCTGGTTCGAGGGACCGGCCTCAGAACGATCTTCACGATCACCGAGCGCAGCGCGGGCCCGCGAAGAGAAGAGAGCTCGGGTCTGGACATCCTCGGCGGGATTATCCGCGGCATCGCCGAGCCGGGCGGGCGGAGCGCCCAGCCGGCCGCGCCTTCATCGGGCGAAATTTACACCAATCTCCGCATCAGCAACGCCTTCGCCCTCAACCTGCAAATCACCTCCCGGACGACGGGCGGCGGCGACGGCCGGATCGAGTTCGGCCCCTATCGCGGCAGAGAGCGCAGCTCCGGCTACCGGCTGGCTTACAACCCCGGCAAGCGAACCTCGTTCGAGCTGCTGCGGCTCTCCGCGGGCCGCTCGTCGGTCGTCGAAGTCTACGACGACTACGCGGACCTGGAAGACGGCCGCACGCACGCTATCGAATGGCGGCGCTCGCCCGACGGCGAGATGGCCGTGCTGCTCGACGGTAAAGAGATCATCCGCACGTCGGACCGCGCCTCGGCGGACGAATTCGAGGGCTTCGGCATGGTAAACTCCGGCGGCGAATACGCGGTCGGCGGGGTCGCCATCTTCGGCGCGACCCGTTAAGCGGGAGCGGCGTCATGGCGAGACATCCGAATATTATTTCGATCTCCGACGTCCCCGCCGAGCGGATGAAAACGCCCGCCGGCTCGCCGTTCGGCGGAGAGCGCCGGCGCGTGGGCGCGGCGATCGGCGCCAAGAAGCTCGGCTACGGGGTTTTTTCCGTCGCGCCGGGCAAGGCCGCGTTTCCGTTCCACCTGCACCATACGAACGAGGAGATGATCTATATCTTCGAAGGCGAAGGGAGGCTGCGCATCGGCAAGGACGAGGAGCGGGTCTCGGCCGGCATGTTCATCGCCTTTCCGCCCGGCGCGTCGCACCCGCACCAGCTCGTCAACACGTCCGGAAGCGATTTGAAATACCTCTGCGTCAGCACGATGGAGTACCCGGACATCTCCGAATATCCCGATTCGCAAAAGATCGGCGCCCTGACGTGCGGCCCCGGCGATCCGGGCTTCCGGGCTTTTTACCGGAAGGGAGATACGGCGGAGTATTACGACGGCGAGAGCGGCCGGGCGGTCGAGCGGATGAAGAAAGGCGGGAAATAAACCGGCCGGTTATTCGATCGCTTTCTCCTGCTCGCGCCGCTCCGCTTCCCGCTTCTCGGATTCGCCGAGCTTCTCCTTGCCCGCCTGGTAGTACTGGAAGTCCCGCGTGATCACGTCGCGCACCGCCTCTTTCGCCTTGTCTTCTTTTTTTTCCCCGCAGGCGGAGACCAGGACCAGCAGTGCGATCAAGAAGACATTTTTCACAGCCATTTTTCCAGCTCCTTCGAAGCAATGGCGCCTGCGCGGATGATTTTCAGCCCGTTTGCGTCCACCTCCGCCACGGTCGAGCCGGCTTTGCCCGCGAGCGTCCCGCCGTCGAAAAAAAACTCGACCCGGCCCGCGAAGCAGACGCGCGCTTCGGCGATCGTGCGCGCCGGCTCCCGGCCGGACAAATTCGCGCTGGTCGCGGTGAGCGGGCGGCCGAGCTCGCGCGTGAGCCGCGCCGCCGCCGGATGGCTCGTCGCGCGCACGCCGATTTTCCCGTCGCGGCTGAGCAGCGCC
>DASWFA010000011.1:0-3402 GCA_036394475.1 Binatia bacterium | reverse complement strand
CGACGCGGGGATGGTCATCGCCGGCGCCGCGGGCGAGCGGGTGGTTGCCGCCCAAGATTTTTTCCTTTCGGCCTACGGCACGGCTTTGCAATCGGGCGAGATGCTGACGGAAATTCGCCTGTCGCCGTGGCCGCGGGGCGCCGGCTGGGCGGTGCTCGAAGTCAGCCCGCACCACGGCAGCTTCGCCATCGCCGGCGCCGCAGTGCGATTGGAAATCGATCCCGTCGGACGCGGCAGGAACGTCCGCATCGCGCTCTTCGGCGTGGACCATGCCGCGCGCCGGGCGGAGCGGGCCGAAAAGAGATTGGAAGGCGAGACTATCGACGAAGGCTCCGTCGCCGCCGCGGCGCGCCAAACCATGGAAGAAGTCGAGCCCTACGACGACGTGCAGGCGTCGGCCGACTACCGGCGGCACATCGCCGGCGTTTTGGTAAACCGGGCGCTCAAGCAGGCGCTCGCGAGAGCCGGAGCAAAAAAGGCGTAGCATGCCGCAAAAACAGACGATCCGGCTGAAAGTAAACGGGCGCGAGCGCGCCGCCGAGGTCGAGCCGCGCCGCACGCTCGCCGATCTGCTGCGCGAGGATTTTAATCTCACCGGGACGCATCTAGGCTGCGAGCACGGCGTGTGCGGCGCCTGCACCGTCGTCCTGGACGGCCAGGCGGTCCGGAGCTGCCTGATGTTCGCCGTGCAGGCCGAAGGCGCCGAGGTCCTCACGGTCGAAGGGCTCGCCGAGGGGGAGACGCTGCACCCGATACAGCAGGCTTTCGCCGAGCAGCACGGCGCGCAGTGCGGCTTCTGCACGCCGGGATTTCTCATGAGCGTCCATGCCCTGCTCCGCGAGACGCCGCGGCCGACCGACGCGGAGATCCGCGTCGCGCTGTCGGACAACCTGTGCCGCTGCACCGGCTATCACAACATCATCGCCGCGGTGAAGGCGGCGGTCGAGAAATTAAGCGCCGCCGGGCGCAAATAAAATGCGAAGTCATTCATGAGCGATCAGCGGAAAACCCTGGTCGGCGCCAGCGTCGGGCGCGTCGAAGATCACCGGCTCCTGACCGGACGCGGCCGTTTCGTCGGCGACATCAAAATTCCCGGCGCGCTCCACGCGGCGTTTCTCCGGAGCCCGTACGCGCACGCGCGGATCAAGAAAATCGACGCCGGCGCCGCGCTCGCGCTGCCGGGCGTGCTCCTCGTCCGCACCGGAGAGGAGCTCAAGTCCCGCTGCCAGCCGCTCGTCGTCGAGGCGGCGCACAGCCCGGGCGCGCGCCCGGTGTCATCCTATCCGCTGGCGGTCGGCAAGGTGAGGATGGTCGGCGATCCGGTCGCGATCGTCGTTGCCGCCGACCGCTACGTGGCCGAAGACGCGGCCGAGCTGATCGAGGTCGAGTACGAATCGCTCCCCGTCGAGACCGATCCCGAGCGGGCGTCGCGCGGCGAAGGCGAGCGTCTCGATGAAGAGCTGGAGTCGAACGTCGCGGTGAGATTTTCTTATCAGCACGGCGATCCGGACGCGGTCATCGCCGGCGCCGCGGTGGCCGTCAAGCAGACGTTCCGCCTGCAGCGCCAGTGCCCGGCGCCGATGGAGGGGCGGGCGATCGTCGCCGATTGGAACGCGAAGGAAAAACAGCTCGTGGTCTCGCTCTCGACGCAGTGGCCGCAGCCGGCGCGCTCTATGATCGCCGACATCGTCGGCGTCCCCGAGGAAAACGTCCAGGTCCTCACGAAAGACGTCGGCGGCGCGTTCGGGCAAAAAAAAATCAGCCGCGAGGACTTCGCCGTGGTCCTCTGCGCCCTCGAATTAGGGCGGCCGGTCAAATGGGTCGAGGACCGGGTCGAGAGCCTTCTCGCGGCGAGCCAGGGCAGGGAAGAGACGGTCGAGATCGAGGGCGCTTTTTCGCCGGAGGGAGACCTCCTCGCGCTCAAGGCCCACATCATCAACAACCTCGGCGCCTACGCGCTGTTTCCCTACCCGCTCGACGTCTGGGCCGCGGCGGCGCAGCGCTCGCTCCCCGGGCCGTACAAGTTCGAGCACATGGGCCTCCGCTTTACCGGGGTCTTCACCAACAAGGGAATCCACGGCCCCTATCGCGGTATCATCCACGTCGCCACCGGCTTCGCGCGCGAGCGGCTGCTCGACATGGCGGCGGCGCGCCTCGGGATCGATCCGCTGGAGATAAGAAGACGAAACATCATCAAAAAAGAAGACCAGCCCTATGCGAGCCCGCGCGGGCAGACCCTGGTCGCCCTCAGCGCCTATGAAAGCCTGCAGGAAGCCGCCGCGCGGGCCGGATACGACCAGTTCCGCGTCCGGCAGGCGCAGGCGAGAAAAGAGGGCAGGCTCGCCGGCATCGGCATCTGCTGCTACACCGAGGACGGGCCACAGTTCGTCATCCAGCGGCGGAACGCGGCGGGCGCGACGCGGAAGATCGGCGGCCAGGAGATCGTCCGGGTGCGGGTCGAGCCGGACGGAAAAATCAAGGCCTTCGTCGCCGTCATGTCGCATGGGCAGAGCCTTCTCACCACGCTGGCGCAGATCCTCGCCGACGAGCTGGGCGTCGACCTCGACCGGGTCGAAATCGTCCAGGGCGACACCCGGCTCGTCCCCGACGGCACCGGCACGAGCGCGAGCCGCAGCACGGTCGTGGGCGGCGGCGCGCTGATCGTCGCCGCGCAGGCGCTCAAAGAAAAAATATTACAGGCCGCCGGCCGCATGACGCGCCATGAGGGAGACCGACTAAAATACGAGAACGGCGCGGTTTCGAGCGAAATTTTTCCCGACGTGCATCTCACGCTCACGGAAATCGCCGCCGCGGCCGGCGGGTTGGAGGCCGAGGGGACCTACGCGCCGCCGTCCGTCACGACCTCCAACGGCACGCATATCGTCATGGTGGAGGTCGACGGCGAGACGGGGCAGGTGTCGATTCTAAGACACATCGCCGTCGAGGACTGCGGGCGGATCGTCAACCCGATGGTCCTGGAAGGGCAGATCCGCGGCGGCGTCGCCCAGGGCGTGGGCAGCGTGCTGCTCGAGCGCATGGCCTACGACGAGGAGGGGCAGCCGCAGAGCGGCACGCTCATGCATTATCTGCTGCCGACCGCGTTGGACGTGCCGGCGGTCGAGATCCATCACATGGAGACCCACTCGGTCTCGCTCGGCGGCTTCAAGCCCGCCGGCGAGGGCTCGGCGATCGCGACCGTGCCGGCGCTGGCGAACGCCATCGCCGACGCGCTCGGGGGCGTGGGCGCGGGCATCAACGAGCTGCCCCTGACGCCGTATCGCCTGACGCGTCTGATGAAAGGCATCGACTGAGATGGCGCAGAAAAAAGAAAACGCGGCGGTGCATTTAACTTTCGGCTCGGACTGGGGCACGGGGCCGGTCTTCACGATCTGCGGCTGGCTC
>DASWFA010000010.1:0-5093 GCA_036394475.1 Binatia bacterium | reverse complement strand
TCCCGCTATTTCGGCCAACAGACGAAGGGCGATAGCGGTCGCGACGAGCCAGCGATGCCGCACGGAGCGCGCGGCTCTCCCGCGATGGGTTATAGGTTCCATCGTTTCGCAGATCCCACGTGCAGAGTGAGCCTAACATCGAAGCGGGAAACGACAAGGGCTGCCGCCGGGGGCCGCCGGCAAGCCAGGCGGCCCGGAGAGGAGATTAATCTCTTGGGAACCGCTCCGAGTGCCATCCCGCCATCAGCATTCCGAGGCGCCGGGTGTGGCTCCCCTCGCGGATGTACAGGCAGCCGCAATAAGGGCAGATAAAGGCCCGGCCGGACGACGCGACGACCTCTTCCCGAGCCTTTTTTGAGATATTATTCAACAGGTCGCGCGTGAGGTCCCATTGGAGAGCCCGGGCGCGCGCGCATTTATCCGGGCACACCGGCCGGGGCGGCGGCGCGGCGTACTCATGGTGGTTTTGCATGTTCCAACTCCTGATATTCATTTCACCGATCTCAACAATAAAGCGGTTTTTGCGCCATCCATTCGAGCGCGCGGCCCAAATCGTAGAACGCGCGCGCTTTGAGGCCCTGATTGGAGGCGGCCGACGCCACCACGAGCAGCTCGCCGTACCGGTCGATGTCGCGGCTGCAAACCAGCGCGATCTTGTTGCCCATGCGCAGGCGATTTTCCTTAAAGGCGAGGGCGACGGCGGCGATATCCGTCGCGGCGAGATTCCAGCGAGCTTGCCGCAAGTCGATGAGCGTGGCGCCGTCGACCGAGGCCAGAGCTTCGCCGACCGAGCGGAAAACCTCTTTGAAATCCGCGGTCTGCATGTTCCCGTGCGCGGCTATGGACAAGCACACTTTGGCGTCGTCCAGCCAGACCCAGCGAAAGTTTAGATCCATGGTTCGGTTTTCCTTTGCAAATAAATTCGCGTGTAAATCCGGCCGGCGCGCCGGCGCCGTGGAATATGCCGAAGACCAAAAAACCGAATGTCGAAGATTTCTCTAACGACGCGCTCGCGCAGCGTTTACGGGGTGGTTCGGTCAAACCGGGGACTTGGTCACGCGTTTAACGATATATAACGGCCCGGCGGGATTTCGTCTTGACATTGGGCGACAATCCATTGACAGCCGCGGCGATTGGTGGCTACGGACAGTTAGGAGGGCCAGGCCGTGGGCAGGACGCCGATGATCTCTCTCACCGTCGCGGCGAACAGCCTGCTCGACGCCATCGCGGCGGCGGGCGGCGATCCGGACCGCATCATTGCATCCGTGGGGCTCACCCGCCCGGCGTTCTCCAATCCCGAAGGGTTTATCCCTTTTGTCTTGTATGCCCGGATTTTGGAGGAAGCGGCCCGGTCCACCGATGACGACTGCTTCGGGCTCCATTGGGGCGCAAGCTGCGATCCGAGGTGCATAGGCCCGCTGGCCTATGTCGTCCTGAACTCGCCCACCATCGGAACCGCTCTCGACAACACGGCCCGCTACAACCGGGTTCACAACGAGGCTTCCCTGTGGTTCTGCACGGAGGAGGGCAGCCGGTGCTTCATCCGGCAATCGCTGCAAAGGCTGGGGGCCGAATGGCCGGGGCGATGCCGTCAGAGCAGCGAGGGCATCCTAGCCGGGGTGCTCGGCATTCTGCGGATGATGGCCGGAAGCCGCTGGGGACCGCGCGAGGTTCAATTTGCCCACCAACCGCCGCGCCTCGCCTCCGAGCACATTAGGATCTTCGGCGCTCCCGTCTCGTTCGGGCATGAAACGAACGCCTTGATCGTCGATCGCGAGTTCCTCGATCGGCAAGTGCCGGCGGCCGACCCGTTTCTTTATCCGACGCTGAAGCGTTACCTGGATCAGGTTCTGGAAGAGATGCCGCGGGAAGACGACCTGATGACCGCAACGCGCAAAGCGGTTGCGGAGTCCATGCGCGACGGCGATTGCCTGCTCGCGGTCGTCGCCAAACGGCTGGCGATGAGCCCGCGCACGCTGCAACGAAGCCTGAAGGACTATGGAACGGATTTTAAAGCGCTGGTGGACGATACGCGGCGGCGCTTCTCGCTCAACTACCTCAAAGACGCCAACCACACGCTGACGGAAGTGGCCTTTCTTCTCGGCTACTCCGAGGTCAGCGCCTTCAACCGGGCCTTCAAACGCTGGATCGGCTCGACACCGATGGAGCACCGGCGCAAGCTGCGGCCCGATAGAAACTAATACAGCCGGCTTTGCAAGACTCTGATTTCTTAGGTTTTTTTGGAGAAAATGGAGCGGGCGACGGGGATCGAACCCGTGACGTCCAGCTTGGGAAGCTGGCATTCTACCGCTGAATTACGCCCGCGGCAGGTTTTTTTATATGGGATTACCCCCGCCTTGTCAATGAACAGGGGCCCCGGATTGGACCGGAGATGACCCTATTGACAAAAATCGAATCCACTATTAACCTCTGATTATTCGAGCCTCCGGTATGAGGCCTTCTGGAGGACCCGATTATATGGGCGAAAGGCCTTGGTTGAGTCTGTCCTTGCGAACGAGATTAGTGGTTAGAGCAGCCATCCGACCAGGGCCGAGTTCCTACCGTGTCGCCTCTCATGTTCTTCTCCCATCAATAATCCGTGTCCCAAGGGAAAGACTATAAATACATGTTTTTTGGAGGAGAATATGGGGAATAAGCTTTACGTGGGCGGACTGCCCTACTCCGTGACGGAAGGGAGACTCGAAGAGATCTTCACCGAATACGGCGCCGTGACCTCGGCCCGGGTGATCTCGGACAAGTTCACCGGACAGTCGCGGGGCTTCGGCTTCGTCGAGATGAACTCTTCGGATGAGGCCCAGAAGGCGATCGAGGCGCTGAACGGCACCCAGCTCGACGGCCGCACGCTGGTCGTCAACGAGGCGCGGCCCCAGGAGCGGCGCCCGGGCGGCGGTGGCGGCGGCGGGATGGGCGGCGGAATGGGCGGCGGCGGCAACCGCCGGGGCGGGGGCGGCGGCGGGGGCGGGGGCGGGCGCCAGCGCTGGTAAAATCCGCTTAAATTTGAGGCAAATAAAAAAGGGAGCGATAGGTCGGATCGCTCCCTTTTTTTATTCTGCGCGGGAAAACTCCGCGGCCGGGCTCAGGCCCCCATGTTGTAGAAATTCTTGCCGTTGTCCGAGAGAATCTTCCGCTTGGACGAATCTTTGAGGTCTTTCCGCGCCTCGAACTCGCGGATCGCCTCCGCCAGGTCGGGCTCGTGCGGGTAGTCCGACGCGTAGAGGAACAGGTCCTCGCCCAGCCGGTCGATCGCGACCGGCAGCATGTCCTCCCAGAGCTCCGTGTGGTAATAAATCTGCCCGCTCTTCATGTAGTCGCTGGGATTTTTCTTCAAGAGCGGCGCCTGGTGCTGGCGGTTTTTATATTCCATGTCGAGCCGGTCCATGAGAAACGGCAGCCAGGCGCAGCCGGCCTCGAGCGAGGCGAGCTTCAACCTGGGGAACTTCTCCAGGACCCCTTCGAGGATGATGCTGGTGAGCGCGATCATCTGCGCGAAGGGATGCGACAGCGTGCGCGCCTCGATGAGCGAGCGGAAAAAATCGAAGCCCAGGCCGCGCGACGGCGCGCCGTGGATGGCGAGCGGCGTGTTCAGTTTTTCCGCCTCGGCGTAGAGCGGGTCGAAGTAGGAATCGCCGAGCGGCCGGGAAAAGCCGACCGGGGCGATCACGCCGCCGACCATGTGGAGCTCCTTCACGCAGCGCCGGAGTTCCTTGGCCGCTTCCTGGATGTCCTGGATCGGCAGCAGCGCGACGACGTTCAGCCTGCGGTTATATTTGATGTAGCGCTCCGACATCATGTTGTTGTAGGCGCGGCAGACCACCACCGCCCAGTCGGCGTCCTGAATGAAGCCCTCGGCGAGCCCGGCGGTGGGGTAGATCACCGCGCGGTCGAGCCCTTCCCGGTCCAGCACCTCGAACCAGCTCTTGGGATCGTCCGGGCCGATCACGTAGGGCCGGCCGTCGCCGACGCGGCGCGCCATGCGCTGAAAACCGTCGAGCGTCGGGAAGAACGGCAGCGTCAGCAGCTCTTTTCTGCCCCTATAAGGGGCCTCGATGTATTCGGCGATGTCAACGTCCCGCTCGAAAATATGCCCGTCCGTATCGACAACCTGGGTAGCCATAGGTAATGCCTCCTGCCCTGACGCTTATCCGTTCCGGGTTAAAAACTCAACCTCCGGCCCACTAATCCCGTATGTTTTGCGTGAACCATTCGGTCGGAATATCTCTGCCGATGCCTTTTTTCTTCGCCTCGTTGTAAACCGCCGTGCAGACGGCGGCGAACTGGACGCCCATGACGCCCAAGTTCAAAAACCAGCTCGTCTGCCGGTCGCTCGTCCGGCCCTTCGCCTTGCCCGAGAGCACGTCGGCGAGCGTCGCCATCTTGAGGATCTCCGGGCGCGGCGGGCGGCGCGGAATGCGCGCCTTCTCCTCCGGCTGGCCGGCGACGTAGCCCAGAAAGCCGTGCGCCGCGTAAAAGGCGCCCGGCGGCGGATTTTCCAGGTGCGGCGTGCTCTCGCCCATCTTGATCGCCACGTCGACCTTGTTCGCGAAGCCCGGCTCGGTCTCGTCCCAGGTCACGTCGGTCACGTGCATCCCCGGCTCGAGCCATTCGGTCTTGAAGACCGGGTCGATCGACGAGGTGGTGCAGCCGACGATATCGACGCCCTGGACCGCGGCGCGCGCCGTGGCCGCGGCCTCGACCGGGATTTTGAACTTCTCGCTCATCTCCTTGGCGTAGAGCCTGGCGTTCTCCTGGCTCGGGCTGTAGACTTTGGCTTTTTGAATATCGCGCACGCAGGCGAACGTCTCGAGATAGTCCCGCGCCATGCCGCCCGAGCCGATCATGCCGACGACGTGGGCGTCTTTTTTCGCCAGGTACTTGACTCCCAGGCCGGCGCCGGCGGCGACGCGCATGTGCTGCAGGAAGCCGTCGTTGATGAGCGCGACCGGCATGCCGTCGCGCGCGCTGAACATGAAGAGCAGCCCGCAGTACGTCCCGGGCTGGATGCAGTGCTTGTTCTCGCGCTGGTTGCCCGGCTCGCCCGGCCAGCTGACGATGTCGGAGAGCATGCGCGCGAC
>DASWFA010000009.1:0-3018 GCA_036394475.1 Binatia bacterium | reverse complement strand
AAATTCCAGTCCAATTTGGGCCTTTTCTACAACGCCTTGAGGTACAACTAAATTTTCTCTCTTCTTTCCCCCTAAACCGACCGGAACTACAGAATTTGCAAGTGGCCCCCCTGTTGTCTCTGTGCCGAATGCAGCTATCAGCTCTGCTTCAAGTTTTAATGCCTGGGATTCCGTTAAGTCATCCGCCAAAATGGAAACCAGCGGTTTCCTTCGAGCTTCAACGATTTGTTGGATACGAGCATATTTTCGAGTGCTATCAGGCTTCACCAAATGATCGTAAGCTCAGCTTCCCGTGCCCTTTCCTATATAGAAGGGACGAGCCGGGGAAGTCCTCGGGTCTTTTAAAGCGTAAATATAGTAAAAGTTTGTGGGCACGTGAAAACTCCTATTGTCCTATTTATTTTTTGGACAGAGTCTAATCCTACTTCATCCTAAACGCCGGCGGCACGACTTCGTCCACGCTCTTGCCCGTCCAGTGCCACTTGGCGACGCTGTCCCAGACCTGCTCGCCCTTGGCCTGAACCTTTTCTAAAAGCTCGTTTTCGTCGAGGCGGAGGTATTTGCCGCCGTCGACCAAAATCTCCCCGTCGACGATCACCGTCCGCACGTCGCGGCTGACGGCGGTCTCCACCAGCGCCTTCACCGGATCGCGCACGGCGCCGAAGGCGATGTTTTTTAAATCGATGATCGCGATGTCCGCCTTGGCGCCTTTTCTCAGCCGGCCGATATCGTCTCTTCCTACCAGCTTGGCGCCGCCGAGCGTCGCCGCGTTGAAAACGTCGCGCGGGTGGCCGGCGGCGAAGCTCTTCTCCGCCACTCGCGAAGCCAGGGACGCGTAGCGCATGTCGGAGAGAATGTCCTTGGGAAACGTGTCGGTGCCGATGCCCATGTTGACGCCGGCCTTCAAATATTTATCGAACGACTCCATGACGATGCCGAGCTTTAAATATTTTAGCGGGCTGTAGGCGACCGACGCGCCGGAATCGGCGATGATCTTGAGATCGTCGCCGAAGGGATAGGCGGTCCAGCTGTGGCCGGCGATGAAGATGCAGTGCGAGAGTGACACTTCCGGGTCGAGAAAGCCGATCTTGTGCAGCAGCTCGATCGGCGTCGCGCGCTCGCGCTGCAGGACGGTGTGAAACTCGAATAGATTGATCGTCGCGTGGATCTGCGCGCGCACGCCGATCTCCCGCGCGGCGTTCCGCGTCGCTTGAAGCAGCTCGGGCGTGCAGGTGTCCACGTGGCCGGGGAACAGCATCGTGCTCATGCGCCCGTTGCAGGCGCCGTTGTATTTTTTCGCGAAGGCGACGGCGCGCTTGAGCCCCTCGCTGCCGCGCTCGTCGTTCCAGTCGTATTCCAGCCGGCCCGCGCGGTCCTGGAAGAAGCTCACGTTCTTATAGCTCGGTCCGGTGCAGCAGCGGATGCCGACCTCGTCGACCATCGCGACGAAAGGGGCCGGGTCCGCTCCCGGCCCGCCGATCTCCAGCGTCGTCGTCACGCCGCTCTTCAGCAAATGGACGAGCGAGAAGCGCTGGCCCACGTCGACGTCTTTCAAGTGCGCGTGCTTGGCGCCCTCGCGCGTCGGCGCGCCGTGGCTCAAATAATTAGAGGCGAAATAATCCACCTTGTTCGCCTCGTTCAGCAGATAATCGCTCGCGTTGATGCCGGAATGAAAGTGGGTATCGATGAAGCCGGGCGAGACGAGGCAGCCCCGGGCGTCGATTTTTTTATCAACCGGCTCAGCGTATGATTTGCCGACGAAGGCGACCCGGTCGTTCTCGAAGACGACGACGCCGTCCTTGATGACCTCGTGCTCGCTGCCGTCGAAGCCGACGACGTATCCGCCTTGAATGAGGGTTTTCATTAATAATCCTTTCTAGACAAACCTCGGGGCGAGCCCTTCCGGGCGAGGGCAATATACCTGTGTCTTGAGGCGGCCTTCAACCTGCCGCGGTTCGAGTGATGCCGGGAAAAGCTCGAAGCGGGCGGTCAAGCGCCCGGCAAGTCGTTGAGCCTGCGCGCTCAGTGCCCTCGCCCTTCACGGCCGGCCCCTTCGGTTGCCGCGGCCGCCTGTCATTCTGAAGCCGCAGGCCGAAGAATCTCTCGGAGAGATCCTTCGCGGAGTTTAGGATGACAGAAAAGAGGTAAACGGCATTTAGCCTCTACTCGTAAATTCCGTCGCGCGCCCATTTTATGTAATGCTCCACGCCCTGGTACGGATCGTACTCCGGCGCGAAGCCGGTCTCTTCTCGCAGGCGCGAGATATCCACGCAGGCGTCGATGTCCATGGGAGTCTTGGTCGAGGTGAGCGGGCCCGGGCCGTCGCCCAGGTGGATCTCGGCCTCGGGCAGCGATTTTTTTATCGCCGCGGCGAACGCGCCGACGCTGGTGAGCTCGCCGTAGCCGAGATTGTAGATGCGATGGTTCAGCGCCGGCGCTTCGAGCAAAAGCGCCAGCGCCCGCGCCGCGTCCTTGACGTAAATAAAATCGTGCGCCTCGGCGGGATCGTAGTTCGCGAGCTCGATCGGCTTGCCCTGCACGGCCTTTGCCACCATGAGACCGGGGAGGTTCCGGATGCCGCGGTAGAGCGGGCCGTAGAGGCGCGTGAGCCGGATCGAAGCCGCCTCCATGCCGCACTGCCCGGCGTACATCAGGCAGAGGACCTCGCCGGCTTTTTTCGTGCCGGGGATGAAGCGGTCGGAGGTGATAAACAGCTTTTCTTCTTCCTTGAACGGCGTCGTCCCGCCCATGCCCTGATAGACCGCCTCCGAGCTTAAAAAAAGCACGCGGCGGATTGCCGCCCGGCGCGCCGCTTCGAGCACGTTGATCGTGCCGGTGACGTTGGCGTTCATCGCGTCGTAGAGCGTGGTGTCGCCTTTTTCCGAGCGCGCGGCGGCGTGCACGATGCTGGTTACGCCGAATTCGCGGAGCGCCTTCGCGACGCTGTCGAGGGAGGTGATGTCGAGCGGAATGACGTGGAGATTTTTATTTACGAACGGCGCCAAGAGGCCGGGGACT
>DASWFA010000008.1:0-3108 GCA_036394475.1 Binatia bacterium | reverse complement strand
CCGAGCCGATCGGAGGCAGGTCGGGCGTCGCGCACGAGGCCGCCGTTAGGCCGAACAGCAGAAGAACGGCGTGAAGCGGTTTGCGGCTGGGCATGGGGACCATCGGCCTTTGCCGGGTGATTTTAATTGTCTTTCCCAACTAAAGTCAATCACTTTAAGACAATCCGGGGCTGGCGATTGGACGGCGGGCTTTGTTATATTAATATGAATGCAGATGCCCGCGATCGTCGATATCCAGGAAAAGCTCGAAGCCCTGCCGGCCCAGCCGGGCGTGTACCTCATGCGCGACAAGGGCGGCAAGGTCATCTACATCGGCAAGGCCAAGAGCGTGCGCGCCCGGGTGCGCGGCTATTTCCGCGGCGGGGAAGAGCGCTCGCAGATCCAGTTCCTGATGAGCCGGGTGAGCGACATCGAGACGCTGCTCACGAGCAACGAAAAAGAAGCGCTGATCCTGGAAAACAACCTGATCAAGCAGTACAAGCCGCGCTACAACATCCGCCTGAAGGACGACAAGAGCTATCTGAGCATCAAGATCAACGTGCAGCACCCGTGGCCGAGAATCACCGCGACGCGGAAGATCGTCAAGGACGGCAGCCGCTACTTCGGCCCCTATTCCTCCGCCTTCGCCGCGCGCGAGACGCTGGACGTGATCGAGAAGCACTTCCTGCTCCGGAACTGCACCGAGTACAATTTCAAGAACCGCGCCCGGCCCTGCCTGCAATACCAGATCAAGCGCTGCCTCGGACCGTGCGTCCTCGCGGTCGACGCCGGGGAGTACCGGGAAAATCTGCGCGAGGCGATCCTTTTCATCGAGGGCAAGCGCCAGGAGCTGGTCGACGAGCTGCGCCGGCGGATGCAGGAAAAATCCGAGGCGCTGGAGTTCGAGGCGGCGGCCAAGATCCGCGACCAGATCCAGGCGGTGGAAAAGACCGTCGAGAAGCAGCGCATGGTGTCGCACTGGGGCGCCGACCAGGACATCTTCGGCCTCTACCGCGAGGGCGGCTTTATCGAGGTGCAGGTGCTTTTCGTGCGCCAGGGCAAGCTCACCGGCAATCAGGCCTATTCGCTCGAAGACCTGGAATTTTCCGACGAGGAGATCCTGGAATCCCTGCTCACGCAGTTTTATCAGGGCGAGCGCTTCGTGCCGGACGAGATCCTGCTCCCGGTGGAAGTCGAAGACCGCGAGGCGCGGGAGGAATATCTCTGCGAGCGGCGGGGGAAAAAAGTCTCCATCCTGTCGCCGCAGCGCGGCGACAAGCGCCAGCTCGTCGAGATGGCGGTGCAGAACGCGCGCCAGAGCTACGCCGAGCGGCACGACCAGGAAAAGGAGCGGGAAAGAAGGCTGCTCGAATTGCAGGAGCGGCTCCGGCTGAAGCACTACCCGCAGCGCATCGAGTGCTACGACATCTCCAACATCCAGGGCGCGCACGCGGTCGGCTCGATGGTGACGTTCGTCAACGGCGAGCCGGACAAGCGGTTTTACCGCCATTTTCGCATCCGCACGGTGAGCGAGGACGTCGGCGGCGACGACTTCGCCATGATGTACGAGGTCTTAAAGCGCCGCTTCAGCCGCGGCCTGAAAGAGGGCGATCTGCCGGACCTCGTCGTCGTCGACGGCGGCAAGGGGCAGCTCGGCATGGCGATCGCCGCGCTGCACGAGCTCGGCGTCAAGGACGTCGATATCGCCGCGCTGGCGAAGATGCGCGTCGAGCGCGCGCCGCGCAGCGCCGAGATCCAGCGGGTGGAAGAGCGGGTCTTCCTGCCCGGCCAGAGCAACCCGATCGTGCTCAAGCGCAACTCCAACGCGCTTTTTCTCCTCCAGCGGGTGCGCGACGAGGCGCACCGCTTCGCCGTCACCTACCATAAAAAGATCCGCGCCCAGCATACGCTCTATTCGGCGCTCGACCGCATCCCCGGCATCGGCGGGGCGCGCAAGCGGGCGCTGCTGCGCGCCTTCGGCAGCGTGAAGCGGATCGAGGAGGCGTCGCTCGACGATCTTCTCAAAGTCCCGCGGATCAACGAAAAGCTGGCGCAGGATATCCAGCAGGCCCTGCGCTCGGCTCCCCAGTAAGGAGATGCCCGTCGACACCGCCGCCGCGCACGGCTTTCTGTCTCGCCATCCTTCCTCCTGGCTCGTTCTTACTACGCTGGCGCTGCTCGCCGGGCAGGCGCTGGCCGCGTCTCCGGTCCCGCCGCCGCCGGCCGCGTTGCTCCTGCTCCTGCTGCCGCTGCCGCTCATCCTGTGGCGCGCCGGCCCGGCCTGGGCGCTGCTCTGCCTGCTGGCCGGTTCGGCTTTTTCTCTCGGCTATGCGCGCCATCTCCAGCTCCTCCAGCCCCAATTTCCCCCCGATCACCTGCGCTCGGTCATGCGGGAAGGGGCCGAGCTCTACCTCGAAGGCGCGCTCATGGCCGAGCCGGAAAAACTGCCGCAGCGGAGCCGCTGGACGGTCCGCGTCGAGCGCCTCTGGCATCCGGCCGGCGCCGAGGAGATATCCGGCGACCTCCTGCTCGCGGTGCGCAGCGCCGGCCGGGAGTGGCGCTACGGCGACCGGATTCGCTTTCGGGTCGAGCCGCAGGCGCCGCGCGCCGGCGGCAATCCGGGCGGCTTCGACTACGCGGCGTTCCTGGCGCGCCGGGGAATTTACGCGACCGGGTTTCTCGTCAGCGACCGCGGGGTCGAGCTCTTGTCCAGGGCGCCTCCCGGGCCGTGGAGCGCGCTGGAATATCTGCGCCGGGAGATCCGGCTTTTCATCGAGAAGAGCTTCTCCTCGCGCGACAACGCGGCTCTGATGAAGGCGCTGGTGGTGGGCGACATGGGCGGGATCTCGCGCCGGACGCGCGACGACTTCACCGTCGCGGGCGTGAACCACGTTCTGTCGATCTCCGGGCTCCACGTCGGCATGCTCGGCGTGGTCGTCTTTTTCGCCGTGCGCTTCCTCGGCGCGCTCAGCGAGACCGTGCTCCTCCGGTGGAGCCTCTTGAAGCTCGCCACCTTCGGCTCCTTCCTCGCGGTGCTGTTTTACAGCGCGCTCGCCGGGGCCGCCGTGCCGACCGTGCGCTCGGCGATCATGATCGGCGTGTACGAGGTCGCCGTGCTCCTCGACCGCG
>DASWFA010000007.1:0-3473 GCA_036394475.1 Binatia bacterium | reverse complement strand
GCCCGCCGTCGCCCTGGCGTCGATTCCCGCGGAGCTTTCGGCGGTGGACGCGGGGCCTTTGATGTGCGCCGGGATCACGACGTTCAACTCGCTCCGCCACAGCGGCGCCGGCCCCGGCGACCTGGTCGCCGTGCTCGGAATCGGCGGTCTCGGCCATCTGGGAATCCAGTTCGCCGCCAAGATGGGATTTAAAACCGTCGCGATCGCGCGCGGCAAAGAGAAGGAACCGCTGGCGCAAAAGCTGGGCGCGGCGCATTACATCGACAGCCAGGCCGCGGACGTGGCGGCGGAGCTCCGGAAGCTCGGCGGCGCGAAAGTCATTCTCGCCACCGCGACGAGCGGCAAGGCGATGACCGCGGCGCTCGGCGGTCTCGGAACCAACGGAAAGCTCGTCGTCCTCGGCGCGGCCGACGAACCGATCCAAGCGCCCGCGCCCCTGCTCGTCAGAGGCCGCCATTCGATCCTGGGCTGGCCCTCCGGCTCGTCGATCGATTCCCAGGACACGCTCGCCTTCAGCACGCTCACCGGCGTGCGGCCGATGACCGAAACCTTTCCGCTGGAGCGCGCGGGCGATGCCTACGAGCGGATGATGAGCGGCAAGGCGCGCTTCCGCGTCGTGCTGACGACGGGGCAAGCGGGGTAACTCCGGCGCGGCTCTTGTCTTACGTCTTGCGCGAGGATATCCCGGCGCCGCGCAGGCACCTGTCCAATATCTTGCCCAAGCGAAGCGGCGCCGCCCTCCGCCGCAGATTCTTGAGAGTCAATTCCGCGGGAGGGTTGGACAGCAGCCATTCCACGTCCGGCAGATATTGCGGACCGCCGGCTTCCAGTTTCATGAGGATTACGCGCCGCCGAAGAGCTCCGCCGGCCTGCGCAAAGCGCGAGCAAACCGTGGCTCCATCAGCGCTTCCGTCGCGCGGCATCGCGCAAGGCGAGACAAAAGTCGGAGAGCTCCAGGGCAAGGCCGAGCCGTTCGACCGGCGTCGCGGGACGGGGCTGCATGGCCTTGACGCGCGAGGGGCGGGGACGCCGCCGCTGGCTCAACGGCAATGGAGGGGGAGGCTTTTTCCGCGAAGATGCCATGGAGGACTCTTCAAATATAATCCCGGATCAAAATCTCCGCGATCTGCACCGCGTTCAGCGCCGCGCCCTTGCGGAGGTTGTCCGCGACGATCCACAGGTTAATGCCGTTCGCGATGGAATCGTCCTCGCGCACCCGCCCGACCAGGGTCGCGTCGGCGCCGGTGGCGTCGATCGCCATCGGGTAGGCGTTGTTCTCCGGCTCGTCGACGAGCAGGATGCCCGGCGCCTCGCGGAGAATCGCCTTGACGTCGCCGGCGGAGAGCTTTTTCTCGGTCTCGATATTGACCGATTCGGAGTGGCCGCAAAACACCGGCACGCGCACGCAGGTCGCGGTCACGCGGATCGACTCGTCGCCGAGGATCTTCTTCGTCTCCTCGATCATCTTCTGCTCTTCCTTGGTGTAGCCGCCGGCGAGGAAGACGTCGATGTGCGGGATGCAGTTGAAGGCGATCTGGTGCGGAAACTTCTCCTTGACGATCTCCTTGCCGGCGAAGAGCGCCGCCGTCTGCCGGCTGAGCTCTTCCATCGCCTTGCGGCCCGCGCCCGAAGTCGATTGATACGTCGAGACCACCACGCGCCGGATCTTCGCCGCGTCGTGGATCGGCTTCAGCGCGACGACCATCTGGATCGTCGAGCAGTTCGGGTTGGCGATGATGCCGCGTTTTTTGTACTCGGGAATCGCCTTGGCGTTGACCTCGGGGACGATGAGCGGCACGTCCGGCTCCATGCGGAAGCGCGCGGTGTTGTCGATCACGACGGCGCCCGCCTTGACGGCGATCGGCGCGAACCGGTCGCTCACCGAGCCGCCGGCGGAAAAAAGCGCGAGGTCGATGTCCCGGAACGAGTTCTCGTCGAGCACGCCGACGCGGAGCTCGCGCTGCTGAAACTCCAGCGTCTGGCCGGCCGATCGCTCCGAGGCGAGCAGGCGCAGCTCGCCCACGGGGAAGAGCCGCTCCTCCAGGACCTCGCGCATCTGCTCGCCCACCGCGCCGGTCGCGCCGACGACGGCGACGTTATATTTTTCTTTCTTCATCCCTGAACCCTTCAAGCGATTTTTTCGCGCACCCTTTTGCCCATCTCCTTGCAGCCGATGAGCTTCGCGCCCGGCGACTTGATGTCGGCGGTGCGGTAGCCTTCGTCGAGCACCTCCTCCACCGCTTTTTCGATCCGGTCCGCCGCCTTCCCCTGGTCGAGCGAATGGCGCAGCATCAGGGCGACGGTGAGAATCGTCGCCAGCGGGTTGGCCATGTCCTTGCCGGCGATGTCCGGCGCGGTGCCGTGCACCGGCTCGTACATGCCGACCTTGCCGCCGAGGCTCGCCGACGGCAGCATGCCGATCGACCCGGTCAGCATCGCCGCCTCGTCGCTGAGAATATCGCCGAACATGTTGGTCGTGACGATCACGTCGAACTGCTTCGGGTCGCGGATGAGCTGCATGGCGCAGTTGTCCACCAGCATGTGCTCCAGGCTCACGTCGCCGTAGCCGTTTTCCTTGTGCACGCGCGTCACGACCTTCCGCCACAGCTCGGTCGATTCGAGCACGTTCGCCTTGTCGACCGAAAGCATTTTATTGCGCCGCCGCCGCGCCGCGTCGAAGCCGACTTTGGCGATGCGCTCGATCTCCGGCGTCGTGTAGACCTCGGTGTTGACGCCCCGCTCGGTGCCGTCGGGGAGCCTGGTGATGCCTTTCGGCTGGCCGAAATAAATCCCGCCGGTCAGCTCGCGCACGACCAGGAGGTCGGTGCCCTCGACGACTTCGCGCTTCAATGTCGAGGCGTCGGCGAGCGCCGAGAAGAGCTTCACCGGGCGGAGGTTGGCGAACAGCCCGAGCTCCCGGCGGAGCGCCAGCAGGGCGCGCTCGGGGCGGATCGAGTAGTCCAGGCCGTCCCACTTGGGGCCGCCCATCGCGCCGAGCAGCACCGCGTCGCTCTGCTGCGTCAGCTTCAAGACAGTGTCGGTGAGCGGCTTTCCGTGCGCGTCGATCGAGGCGCCGCCGACGATCCCGTGCTCGTACTCGACCGAAAAATCGTACAGCCTGGCGACCCGGCTGAGTAGCTCGGTCCCCTCGCGCACGACCTCAGGCCCGATCCCGTCCCCCGGCAACACCGCGATGTTATAGTTCAACTCCGCCTCCCCTTTTTGACAATTACAAAATCGAGATCCTTGACCTCGTTCAGGATGACAAATCGTTTCTTATGTCATTCTGAGCCCTTCGGCTCCGCTCAGGATAAACTCCGCGAAGAATCTCTCCGAAAATTCCGCACTCGAAACCCGAAACTCGCAACTCGAAACTATTCTTACGGCCCCTGTCTTTCCACCGCCTGCCGGCTGCGCCGGCGGTATTCGAGCTTGTTGAGCGCGTTGATGTAGGCCAGCGCGCTCGCCATGAT
>DASWFA010000006.1:0-3140 GCA_036394475.1 Binatia bacterium | reverse complement strand
TCCCGGAAGGAAAGCTCATGCTTGCGCTTTTGGAGAGCGCCATGCGGGTCTATCGGGACAGCAGATTCAAGCCGAGCAATGTTCGCCGCCGCGAGGTCGAGCAATGGCTGTTCGAGGAGGAATCCAACTCGCCGATTCCCTTCCGGTTCGTCTGCGACGCGTTAGATCTGGATGCGGAAGCCATCCGCCGCGCGTTCCGCTCTAGATCGAATTCAGTGAACCAGCACGGGCAGTATTTGAGCCTGGAAGAAAAAATCAAAAGCGCTGCGAATCCCTGAAGGTCCCGCCGCGTCGGCGGCGGGACTCAATTTTTTCTCCCGCTCAGCTCAAGAACAGCCGGTACGCCGGGTTGTTGGTCTCTTCGACGCGCTCGTAACCCACGCTGTCGAGAAAGCTCTGGAAGGCCTTTTTGTCGCGCCGCGGCACCTGCATGCCGACGAGCACGCGCCCGAAGTCGGCCCCGTGGGAGCGGTAGTGAAACAGCGAGATGTTCCACCGCCCGCCCATCTTGCCGAGAAAATCGATCAAGGCTCCCGGCCGCTCGGGAAATTCGAAGCGGTAGAGGATCTCGTCCCGGGCGTTGGGCGCGCGGCCGCCGACCATGTAGCGGGCGTGGAGCTTCGCCATCTCGTTATCGGTCATATCCACCGTGGCATAGCCGTGGCGCCGGAGCGAGCGGGCGAGCCGGCGGATCTCTAGGGAATCGCGCACCTGGACGCCGACGAAGATGTGCGCCCGGCCCGCGTCGGCATAGCGGTAATTGAACTCGGTGATGTTGTGGTCGCCGAGGATCGTGCAAAAGCGCTTGAGCGCGCCCGGCCGCTCGGGGATCGTCACGGCGAACACCGCCTCGCGCCGCTCGCCGATCTCGGCGCGCTCGGCCACGTGGCGCAGGCGGTCGAAGTTGACGTTGGCGCCCGAGGCGACGGCGACGAGGCTCCGGCCGCGCCAGCGCGCGCCCGCCGCGTAGCGCTTGAGTCCCGCCACCGAGAGGGCGCCGGCGGGCTCCAGCACCAGGCGGCAGTCCTCGAAGACGTCTTTCATCGCGGCGCAGATCTCGTCGTTCGAGACGAGCACGATGCGGTCCACCCATTGCCGGCAGAGCCTCAGCGTCTCGCGCCCGACTTGCCGCACGGCGACGCCGTCGGCGAAGATGCCGGCGTGGTCGAGCGCGACGCGACGGCCGCTTTGGAGCGAGCGGTGCATCGCATCGGAATCCTCCGGCTCGACGCCGATGATCTTGACGCCGGGCCGGACCTGCTTGACGTAGGCCGCGATGCCGGCGATCAGCCCGCCGCCGCCGACCGGGACGAAAATCGCGTCCAGCTCGCGCGTGTGCTGCTTTAATATCTCCAGGCCGATCGTGCCCTGGCCGGCGATCACGTCCGGGTCGTCGTAGGGGTGCACGAAGGCGAGCCGGCGGCGGGCCGCGAGCTTCAACGCGTGGGCGTAGGCCGCGTCGTAGTTGTCGCCGTGGAGGACGATCTCGGCGCCCAGCGCCTTGACGGCGTCGACTTTAATTTGCGGCGTGGTGCGCGGCATGACGATCGCCGCGCGGGCGCCGAGCCGCCGGGCCGCGAGCGCGACCCCCTGCGCGTGGTTGCCGGCCGAGGACGCGACGACGCCGCGCGCGAGCGCCGCCCGGCTGAGACGCGCCATCTTGTTGTAGGCGCCGCGGCACTTGAAGGAAAAGACCGGCTGCATGTCCTCGCGCTTGAGCCACACGTGGTTCTTAAACCGCCGCGAGAGCACCGGCGCGTAGTCGAGCGGCGTCTCGCGCGCGATTTCGTAGACGCGCGCGTTCAGGATGCGCTTCAAATAGCTTTCCCGCATGTGAGCCCTTCCCCGCTTTTTTTCCATCGTGAGCTTCGGGACGGATAGGTAGAGTACACGATTGATTGTTTTTTTGCCAAACCGCGCCGGCGCGCTTTTATGAGATTGACATCGCGCCCGGACTATCCTTTAATGAGGAGCCAAGGTTCCCAAGAAACATTCACTTCATGGCTCGCCTCAAGTTATTATCCCTCCGATTGGCTCTCCTGCTGCTCATTTACGCCGCCCTGCGCGCGCTGTTTCTGGTCCTCAATCTTCAGGCTTTTCATCAAGAGGAGGCGCGCGAGATCGTCGACGCTTTCCTCGTCGGGCTGCGCTTCGACATCTCCGCCGTCTGCCTGATCAACGCCGCGTTCATCGTTTTCTCCCTGCTGCCCGGGCCGCTCTGGGAGCGCGGCTGGTACCAGAGAGCGCTCAAGGTTCTTTTCTTCGTTTCCAACGTCCCGTTCCTGATCATGAACGTCGTCGACGTCGAATACTTCAAGTTCACCGGCCAGCGCTCCAGCTCGAGCCTGCTCGACATGAAGGCCGACATCGGCGCGCAGATGGGCCAGCTCGCCTTCCATTACTGGTATCTCGCCGGCGCCGGCCTTCTGCTGATCGGAGCTTTCTATTATTTCATCCCGTCAAGGGCGCCGGCGCCGTGCGAAAAACCGGCTCCGGCAAAATGGGTCCGCGACGCCCTCGTCCTGATCGCGGTGGTGCCGCTCATCGTCGTCGGCGCGCGCGGCGGCCTTCAGGGCAAGATCCTCTCCACGGTTCAAGCCGACGTGTTCGACGGGATGAACCTCTCGCACCTGGCGCTGAATTCGAGCTTTACGCTGATTCACAGCCGGCCCGGCTGCGACGCCCGGACGCTCCCCCAGTTCCGCTTCTTCGCGACGGACGAAGAGCTCAAGAAGGAGTTTCCCGAGCCAGGACTCTCGCCGCGCCCGGGGAGCGCCCATCCCGACAATATCGTCATCATCATCGTCGAAAGCCTCTCGGCCCAGTACACCGGGATGGGAGATCCGCGGCGCGGCTACACCCCCTTTCTGGACGATCTGGGCCAAAACCGGGGCCTCCTCTTCCAAAACCATTTTTCCAACGCCCGGCGGTCCATCGACGCGCCGCCGGCGATCCTCGCCGGCCTGCCGCATCTCGTGGACGAGACTTTTTACTGCGCGCAGCAAAAACGGCTGACCGGGATCGGTTCGCTGCTGAAGGAGCGCGGTTACACGACGAGCTTTTTTCACGGCGGCCGGAACGGCACGATGTATTTCGACGTCTTCTCGAAACGCATGGGATTCGACCGCTACTACGGCTTG
>DASWFA010000005.1:0-2619 GCA_036394475.1 Binatia bacterium | reverse complement strand
GCCGCCGGGGAAGACGCGCGCGGATTTCGGCGCGCCGTGCTCCAGCAGGATGTAGAGGTCTTCGATCGGCGTCTGGAGATCGTCCTTGCCGTTGACCGCGAGCATGGGGCAGGAAGGCCGGTCGAGCCAGCCCTGGGTCTTGAGCGAGAGGGACGGGAAGATCTCCGCCAATTGGTCCAGGCTCTCGACGCCGAACGCCGCGCAGCGCGCGACGTCGTGGTCCATCAGATAGCTCTCCGCATGGGTCGATTTTTTGAGCCATTCCGCCTGAAAGAAGTAATGCACGCCGCCGCCCCAGACGACCGCCGCGCGGAGCCGCTTCGGCTCTACGAAGGCCGTCTTGGCCGCCCAGTAGCCGCCGAAGCTCCGCCCCATGACGGCGATGCGCGCCGGATCTATCTCGGGGCGCTTTTCGAAGTAATCGATGACCGCGCTGAAAAGAGTCTCCGCCGTGGCCGAGCCCTTGACCGGGCACTCGCCGACGCCCGGCATGTCGACGGCGCAGGCGCCGAGCCCGGCGGCGAGGAGCGCCTCGTCGTACTCGTAGCATTCGGCCTTGAACGAATCGATGCCGCCGAAGTTGATCACGACGGGATTTTTGCCGCCGCTTTGCGGCAGGCGCAGGTAGGCGGGAATGACCTTGCCGCCGTAGGGGATGCTCGCCTTTTCCAGCGGCGGGGCGAAGGCGCGGCCGGCTTTCTCGTAAAGCTCGAGGCTTTTTTTGAAGCAGGCCATTTTTCCCGGCGTGTGCGGCGCGGGGTAGCGGCCGATGGTGTAGTAGGTATAGGCCATGAGGTTGTCCGCCGCGGCCTCCCGGCCCCGGCCCGCGCGCTCGTGCCCGACCGCTTGCCGCTCGTAGCGCGCGCCGGCGCGGGCCCAGGCGGCGGCCCACAGCTCCGGGTCCTTCGAGGTCAGCTCCGCCAGGACCGGCTCGACATCTTCTTTCCTCGCGCGGCGGAAGACGTTGCGCCTGCCCGTGCGCGCGCGGACCATGGCTTTGATCTCTTCGAGGTTTTTTATCCGGCCCATGGAATAAAAGTCGCTATCTCAACCCGGCGCCGAGATCAAGCCGCCCGCTTTGGAAAAGCAGGGTTCCTGTGTTATGACTTCTCTAGTCGTGGCCACCCTGATCCAGGTCAAAGACCTCCACACTTCCTTCTTTACCCCCGAAGGCGAAGTCAAAGCAGTCGACGGCGTCAGCTACGAGATCGGCGAGGGCGAGACCCTCGGCCTCGTGGGCGAGTCGGGCTGCGGCAAGAGCGTCACGGCGCTCTCGATCATGCGCCTCGTGCCGTCGCCGCCGGGGCGGATCGTCGGCGGGGAGATCCTCTACCGCGGGCGCGACCTGTTGAAGCTCGACAAGGAGTCGATGCGGAGGATCCGCGGCAACGACATCTCGATGATCTTCCAGGAGCCGATGACTTCCCTCAACCCGGTCTTCACCATCGGCGACCAGATCGGGGAGGCGATCCGCCTGCACCAGGGATTGGGCAAGCGCGAGACGCGCGCGAAGACGATCGAGATGCTCCGCCTGGTGCGCATCGGCGACGCCGAGTCGCGGGTCGACGACTATCCGCACCAACTGAGCGGCGGCATGCGCCAGCGGGTGATGATCGCGATGGCGCTCTCCTGCAACCCCAGCCTGCTGATCGCCGACGAGCCGACCACCGCGCTCGACGTCACGATCCAGGCGCAGATCCTCGAGCTGATGGAAGAGCTGCAGCGCAAGCTCGGCATGGCGCTGCTCCTCATCACGCACGACCTGGGCGTGGTCGCCGAGCGGGCGGACGAGGTGGCGATCATGTACGGCGGCGTCATCGTCGAGCGGACGAGCGCGCGCGAGCTTTTCCGCCGGCCGCTCCATCCCTACACCGTCGGGCTGCTCCATTCGCTGCCGGGCGCGCGCGGGCACAAAAAGAAGCGCCTGGCGGCGATCCCCGGCGTGGTGCCGAACCCGCTGGAGCTGCCGAGCGGCTGCCGCTTCCGCGACCGCTGCCCGAGGGCGGCGGAGGTCTGCGCCGGCGTCGAGCCGAAACTGGCGGAAGTCGAGCCGGGCCACTGGGCCGCGTGCTATTTTCCGGGTCCGGGGGTCGAAGAGTATCAGGCGGTCGAAAGCGGCGTTTAAGGGTTAAGGCGATCCCAGCGACGATGAGCCTCTTAGAGATCCGCAACTTGAAAAAATATTTCCCCGTCGGCGGCGGCCTGTTCTCGCGCCGGAAGGGACAGGTCCGCGCGGTGGACGGCGTCGATCTGACGGTCGAGGAAGGCGAGACGCTCGGCATCGTCGGCGAGTCCGGCTGCGGCAAGTCGACGCTGGGCCGGACCCTCTTGCGCTTGATCGAGCCGACGGCGGGCGAGATCAGGTTCCAGGGCAAAAATCTCCTGACGCTCTCCGGGCGCGAGATGCGCGACATGCGCCGGGAGATGCAGATCATCTTCCAGGACCCGTACGCGTCGCTCAACCCGCGCATGCGCGTCGGTGAGATCGTCGGCGAGGGGCTGGAGATCCACAAGATCGCCGCCGGGAGAAAAAAACGCGAGCGGGTGATGGAATTGCTGCGCCAGGTCGGGCTCCGCGAGGAGCACTACGGCCGCTACCCGCACGAGTTCAGCGGCGGG
>DASWFA010000004.1:0-7971 GCA_036394475.1 Binatia bacterium | reverse complement strand
GACTGCGAGAAGAGCGTCCGGGAGCGGCTCGCGCGCCGGGAGGCGAATTTCCTCGACCGGATGCGGCAAGCGGTTTACCAAAACGAGCGGAGCCCGTACCTGCCTTTGATGCGCGGAGCGGGCATCGGCTTCGAGGACGTGCGCGCGGCGGTCGGGCAAAAAGGCCTGGACGCAACGCTCAAGGACCTGCGCGCCGCCGGGGTTTACCTGAGCTTTGAAGAGTACAAGGGCCGGCGGCCGATCGAGCGCCATGGAAAAAGCTACCGCTTCGACCCGGCCGGTATATCCAACCGGCCGGGCGGCGCCATGGAGGCCTCGACCGGCGGCTCCACCGGGCCGCCGGTGCGGGTGTCTCAGAGTCTGTCCTTTCAACGGGACAATGCGGTCCACACCGGCCTCATCATGGGATTGTGGATGCCGCCGAACGGCAAAGTGGCGCTCTGGCGCTCGGAGCCGCCCGCGTCGAGTCTTCCCACGCTGATGCGCTTCACGCTGACCGGCCATCCGCCCGCCGCCTGGTTCACCCCCGTATGGGACGAATACGGGGAATCCTGGCGGAAACGAATGCTGCTCAAGACAACTCTCCGCATGGCGCGCCGGCGCGGGCTCCGGATTCCCGACCCCGAATACGTCCCGCTCGGGGAGGCGCATCGGATCGCGGAATGGATCGCCGCCGAGAAGCGCGCCGGCGTCGCCTGCCTCGTCCAGTCGAACGTCAGCAGCGCCGTGCGCGTTTGCGAGGCGGCGCGCCGGCAGAGCCTGGACATCGGCGGCGCCCGCTTTTTCATGATCAGCGAGCCGCTCACGGAGGCGAAGCGGGAGGAGATCGAGGCGGCGGGAGCGGTGCCCATATCCGTCTACAGCGCCGTCGACGCCGGACGGCTCGCGGTTCCCTGCGAGCGGCCGACCGCGGCCGACGACATGCACGTGTGCACGGACGTGGCGGCGATCATCGCGCACGGCCGGCTCCGGCCCGGCTCGGAGGAAACGATCGACTCGCTCCTCATCACCACCCTTCTGCCGGCCAATCCCTTTTTCCTGTTGAACGTGGAGTTCGACGACTTCGGGACGCTGGAAGCGAGAGATTGCGGTTGCCGCCTGGCGGCCCTGGGTCTCGGGCTCCACCTCAGCCGGGTGCGCAGCTTCGCCAAGCTCACGTCCCAGGGAACCACCGTCCCCATGGCGAGCGTGGCGGGCGTCGTAGAGAAGGCCCTGCCGCGCCGCTTCGGCGGCGCGAGCATCCATTATCAACTGCTCGAGGAAGACCTCGGCAGCGACACCCGCCTGACGCTCGTCATAAGCCCCCAGGTGGGACCGCTGGACGAGCGCGCGGTCATCGAAGGATTTTTAGCCGAGCTCGGCGCTTCCCGGATCCGCGTGGCGGCGCGCTTATGGGAAGAGTCCGGGACGCTGCGCGTGGTCCGGGCGGAGCCGGTCCTGACCCCGCGCGGCAAGCTCATGCCGGTGCGCGTGCTCGGCGACTACGAGCGCGCGCGGCTTCCCGGCTGACGGCGCCTCCGCCTATTCGTCTTTCGCCGGCGTCCGCTCGGCGCGGCGCTTTTCTCCGGTCGCGTAGTGCTCGCCTTCGAGGGCGCGCTCGGCGTCCGCCTGGTCCTCTTCGCTCCAGCTGCCGAGATTGTAGCCGAACCACGGCTTTTTCAGCTCGAGCGGCGGGAGCCCCAGCTCGCGCCAGATCCCCCGGGCCTTTTCCATGAACTCCCGCCGCGGCAGCGAGACCGGCGGGTAGTCCCACTTGCGCGTCGCGTCGATGAGAACGGCCGAGCCGCGTTGCGCGGCCGCTTCCTCCCGGGAAGAAGGCGGCGCCAGGGAAAAATCCAGCGCGGTGGAGACTTTGATGTCGCGGATACGGATGTCGCGGTGCGGCTGCATGCGGTACGCCATCGCCCACTGCACGGAGTCCGCGTCGCGCGCATCGATGTCGGCGTCGACCGCGACGAGAATCTTGGGCGCGGCGCGCGGCATGTCGGCGATCACATCGAGCACCGCCAGCGGGTCGACGCCGGCCGAGCGATCGAGCCGGACGACGCCGACGCCGTGGCTCCCGGCGGCGTCGGGCAGCGCGACTTCGAGTATCCCTTTCATTTTCCTATCGACCGTGAGGATTTTATAAATGAGCCCTTCGAGCGCCACGCCGCGGAGCACGCTCGACTCGCTGGGCGGGAACTGGCTCAAGAACGCCTGGAAGATCGCGTCGCGCCGCCGCGTGATGCAGGTGACGTCCATGAACTTGTCCGGCGCCCGGTGCGCCATGTAGCCGGTGAATTCCCCGAACGGCCCCTCCGGCTCGACCTCTTTGGTCGAAAGGATGCCCTCGATGACGATCTCGCTCCGCGCCGGCACCAGGAGATCGACCGTGCGGCAGCGAACCAGCTCGACCGGCTCGCCCGCGATCGCCCCGGCGATCGGATATTCGGCCGCCGGCAGCCGCGAGGTGGAGCAATAGGACAGGTTCGGCGTGCAGCCGATCACGACGGCGGCCTCGAGCGGCTGGCCCAGCGCGCGCGCCTTGTTCCAGTGCCGGCTCACGTCCTGGTAGGCGAAGGCGAACAGGCCGATGCGCGCGGGGCTTTTGATCTGGCCGCGATAGGTGCCGAAATTATAATCGCCGGTCTCCGGATCTTTCGTCACCCAGTGTCCCGAGCTCAAAAAAGGCGCGCTGTCGAAGCCGGGCGTCGAGATCGGCACGGGGAGCATGCCGGCGCCGCCGGCCTCTTCCAGGGCGCGCCCCTCGAAAACCAGCTCCTGGCACGGTCCGGAGGAGACGATGCGCGGAGGGATCGGGTGCGTCTGCGCTTCCGCCCACTTGGCGGGAATCGCCTCGGGCGAGGCGACGCCCATGCCGAGCGCGTAGACGGCGCGGCTCGGCGCCATCACCGCGAGGGCGACCGGCATGTCGTAAGCGCGCCCGCGCGCGTCCCTGACGTTCTCGAAGAGCCAGCCTTTGCGCTCCCGCTCCGGCAGGCCGCGAAACTGGAGCCGCGCCAGCGGATGCATTTCCGTGTCCTTGTCGATCGCGCGCCCGACGCGGTTCAAATAGCCCCTGGATTCGAGAGCGGCGAGCCATTCATGCAAATCGCGGTAGTACGGCACATCGACCTCCGATCGCATTCCGATAGATTACGGACTCCCCTACACCCGCGGCGGCGGCCGGTCAAGAACGCTCGTTGACAGACCGCCTGCGAATAAGGGATAGAAGAATGACAGGCACCCAACCGCAGGAGCGACCGATATGAAGCCGATGATCTTCGCCGCAGTTTTTGCCCTTGGGCTCGTCGCCTTATCCAACGCCCGCGCCGAAGTCGTCACGATCGGGATCTCCACCATCGGGCTTTACGAGCTGCCGACGGAGATCTCCAAGCGCAAAGGCTTTTACCAGGAAGAAGGATTGGAGGCGCGGAAGATCGTCGTCCGCACGCCGCTCCACGTCGCCGCGCTGCTCGCCGGCGAGCTCGACTACTCGACCGTCACCGGGATCATATCGAGCGCCAGCATCCAGGGCCTGCCGCTCAAATCGGTCATGGGATGGTTCGACAAGCCGCTCCACATGCTGATCGCCCGGCCCGGCATCAAAACCATCGGCGATCTCAAGGGCAAGCGAGTCGCGGTCAGCACCTACAACTCGGTGCCGCATATCATGATCCGCGAGGCGATGGCCCACAACGGGATGAACGCGGACAAGGACATCACGGTCATGGCGGTCGGCGGCTCCGGCGACCGCCTGGCGGCGCTCGCGGCGGGCTCGGTCGACGCGACCCCCCTGGACGTCGCCTACATTCAAAAAACCGAGCAGCTCGGCTTTACCAACCTGCTGTACCTGGGCGACGCCGTGAATCTCCGGCTGGGCGGCTTCGCCGTGAGCCAGGACAAGATCCAGAGAAACCCCGATCAGATCACGCGGACGATCCGGGCGACGCTGAAAGGCGTCCGGTTTCTCAAAAACAACAAGCCGGAGACGCTGGCGATCATGCGCGACTATTTGAAGATCGGCGGCGACTACGTGGACAAGGTCTACCAGTTCGCGCTGCGCTGTCTCAACGAGGACGGCCTGGTCGCGAAGACGAGCCTCGACAACGAGATCCGCCTGGCGCGCGAGCAATTGAAAATCAAAGAAGAGGTCCCGGAGTCCAAAATCGCCGACTGGAGATTCATCCGGGAGATTCTGGCGAAAAAATGATCGCGGGGCCGCCCTGCGGTTCTTGACAAAGCCGGCGGCGAGTCCCTATAAGCGAAGCAGACGCGCAAAGATTTCGGAGGTGATTTATGGCGAGTAACGCGACGATCGAAGGCATCCTGATCCCCATGCCGACCGCTTTTAAAGAGGACGGCGCCATCGACGAGGCCGGCACCGACGCGCTGGCGGATTTTTACATCGGCGCCGGCGTCCAGGGATTTTTCGCCCTCGGCACCCACGGCCAGGGCATGGTGATGGAGATCGACGAGCGGAAAAGAGTCGCCGAGCGGCTGGTCCGCCGCGTCGCCGGCAAGGTGCCGATCGTCATGCACATCGGCACCGCGAACACCTATTCGTCGATCGACCTCGCGCGCCACGCCGTCGGCCTCGGCGTCGACGCCGTCGCCGTGGTGCCGCCCTATTACTATCCGCACAACGACGCCGAGGTTTACCTGCACTACAAGGCGATCGCCAAATCGGTGCCGGGCGCGCCGATGTTCATCTACGACAACACCGAGACGACGCACGTCCACATCACGCCGCCGAAAGTCCTGAAAGTCATCGAAGCGATCGCGCCCAACCCGCTCGCCGGCATCAAGGTCTCCTTCCTGCCCTTCGACCAGCTGCTGGGCTACGCCTTCAAGCTGCCGAAGTCGGTGGGGATTTTCCCGGGCTCGATCTTTTCGCTCTACGGCGCCTACTCGCTGGGAATCAAAGGCGCGATCCATCCGCCGTCGACGCCGTTCCCCGAGCTGTGCGTCAAGATGTTCCTGGCGCTCAAAGCGGGCAAGGTCGAGGAGGCGCGCAAGGCGCACGATCAGCTCGCCGCGGTCATGAATGTCGTCGGCCGCTATCTTCCCGAACACGGCCGAATTGTCTTCGGCGAGATCATGCGCATGCGCGGCCTTCCGGTCCAGCGCTTCCCGCGCTGGGACTGCGCGCCGTTCACCTCCCAGGAGCGCGACGCGCTCAGGCAGGGGCTGATCGAGACCGGGATCTCGCTCCCGCTCGGATAAGCCGGCGGACGGAGCCGAACATGACCACCAACGGCAATCCCGATTGGGGCCGGAAGTACAGCGCCGACGAAGCGGCGGCGTTCACCGACGGCATTATCAAAAAGATGTACGCCCGCTGGCAGAAGAAAATCTTCCAGGGCGACTTCATGCGCGATCTCGCCGCCGGCAAGCTCCCGCTCGAAACCATCAAGCTGTTCTGGAAGCACTGGTACAGCTATCCGGTCGAGATCAATAATTTTCACCTGATCATCTACCAGCGACACCAAGGATTTTTCAGCCGCCACCCCGAGCTGCTCGCGCCCTACGTCGGGAAGATCAGCGACGAGCTGGTCAATCCCACGATCCCCGGCCATATCCAGGTGTTGATCGAGCAGGGCAAGACTTTCGGCGTCAGCCGCGACGAGATGGTGAACTGCGAGGTCTACGCCGAATGCCGCGCGCTGACGGAATACGCCCGCGGCCTCGTCTACGAGGGCGCGTTCATCGAATGGTGGGCGCGCTCGCTCAACGAGGAGATGTTCGGCCATTGGGCGCGCGAGTGGCGCCAGGCGCTGCTCGGCAAGTACAAATTCAAGGACGCCGACCTGCATTATTTCCAGGTGCACGAAGAAGCGGACCTCGAAGAGCACGAAGACGGGCTGATGGCCCACGGACAGGTCGCGCGGATAATCTTCCAGACGCTTTTGCAGGACGGCCTCGTCTGGACGCGCCCCGGCTGGTCGCCGGAATACTGCTGCCTCACCAACGCGGACTACGTCGCGCTCTTCCACGACGGCATCTACCGGCACGCCCGGGAAGAAGGACACTTCTAATACTTTCGATTTTCAGCCCTCATACTTTTTATGGCTTTTAACGACCTCAGGGAATTCATCGACGCGGCGCGGAAACTCGGCGACGTCAAGGAAATCCACGGCGCCGACCGGGACCTGGAGATCGGCGGGCTGACGGAGCTCTTCGCCGGCCGCGACAGCCATCCCCTGCTGCTCTTCGACCGGATTCCCGGTTTTCCGGCGAACCATCGGGTCGCTTCGAACCTGGTCAATCATCCGCGCCGGATCGCGCTCGCTTCCGGCATGCCTCCGGACCTGCCGAAAACCGAAATGGTGCTGCGCTGGAGGAAGTCGCTGCAGGAGCTCAGGCCGATTCCGCCGCGCACGGTCGCCGGCGGACCGGTGCTGGAAAACGCGCGCGGCGGCGCGGACATCGACATGACCGTTTTTCCCGCGCCGCGCTGGCACGAGCTCGACGGTGGCCGTTATCTCGGCACCGGCTGCTGCGTCATCACCCGGGACCCCGACGATCCGTGGGTCAATGTCGGCATCTATCGCGTCCAGGTGCACGACAAGGACCGGCTCGGGCTCTACATATCTCCCGGCCACCACGCCCGGATCATGCGCGAGAAATACTGGGCCAAGGGCAAGTCCTGCCCGGTCGCGATCACGTTCGGCCAGGAGCCGCTGACCTGGCTCGCCGCCGGCCAGTCGGTTCCCTATGGAATCTCGGAGTTCGACTACGCGGGCGGGCTCCGCGGCGCGCCGGTCGACGTCATCAAGGGCGAGCGCACCGGGCTCCCCATACCCGCAACGGCGGAGATAGCAATCGAAGGCATCGTGCCGCCGCCCGAGGAAGAAAGCCGGGTCGAAGGGCCGTTCGGCGAATGGCCGGGCTATTACGCGCACGGCGCGCGCACCGAGCCGATCATCCGCGTCGAGGCGCTCTATTTCCGGAACGACCCGATCATCGGCGGCGCGCCGCCGATCAAGCCGCCGGCGATCACCTTCGGCGTGCCCATCGGCGCCGCGGCGATCTGGAACTATCTCGAAAAAGCCGACGTCCCCGACGTGCAGGGCGTCTGGTGCTACGTCGGCGGCTCCGCTCCCGGCGGCGGCGCGCCTTTCATCGTCGTCTCGATCAAACAGCGCTACCACGGCCACGCGCAGCAGGCCGCGCTCGCGGCGCTCGCCTGCCGCGCCGGCAATTATCACGGCCGCTATGTCGTGGTCGTCGACGAGGACATCGATCCGGCCGACATGGGCGAGGTGCTGTGGGCGATCGCCACGCGCTGCGATCCCAAGACGGCGATCACCGTCATCGACAACTGCTGGTCCACGTCGCTCGATCCGACGCTCCCGCCGGACAAGCGCGAGGCCGGCGATATGACCAACAGCCGCGCCATCCTGAACTGCTGCCGCCCCTATTTCTGGAAAGACCGCTACCCGCCCGTGAACGCCCTCTCTCCGGAGCTCAAGAAAACGATCACGGAAAAATGGAAAGACACGCTGAAGTAGCACGTTTTTAGGATCATCCCGAATAGCGTAGAAGAATAGTCTGAATGCGGGCGATTTTTTGTCGGAAAATATACTTTATATATTGACTATCCATACATAAGTGATCTAATGTAGCTCTATGCGCTGCTATAAATCCGCCTGCCGGACTCGCTTTAACGACCTCCGCGAATACATCGACCGCCTCGAGCAGGAAGGCGAGCTGCAAAAGATAACCGCCGAGGTACAGCCCGTCTTCGAAGTCGGCGCGGTCATCCGCCGGTCGTCCGAGCTCCGCTCGCCGGCCCCGTTTTTCTCCAATCTCCGCGGCTATCCCGGACAACGGCTCCTGGGCTCGCCGCTCGGCCTCAGCCGCGACAAGCAGCGCCCCTTCGCCCGCGCGGCGATCGCCTTCGGTATGCGGCCCGAATCGACGGCGCTGGAAATCATCGAGGAATATCTCCGGCGGAGCGCCCGACCGATCAAGCGGTCCTGGTCG
>DASWFA010000003.1:0-1664 GCA_036394475.1 Binatia bacterium | reverse complement strand
AATCGCTCGTTCGGCTGCGTGTCGAGCTCCACTCGGACCGGAAAGCGGGTTATCGAGCGCACCCGAAAGAGCCGGTAGTCCCATTGTTTCCATAGCGCGCGAAAGCGCGGACGGCTACCCTCTTCCTCGACGACGAGCGCGTTCTCCTCCGGCGCTCCCGCGCGGCGCGCGAGCGGCGCGAAGCCGCTCCAGCCCTTTTCGACGGTGAGGACGTACTCGCGCTTCTGGGTCGAGAACAGCGCCGCGTTGGTGCTGGCTTCGACGTATCCGTCCGCGACCGGCTCCAGCAAAGTCGAGGTCACCAGCACGCCGTCGGGAATCCGTCCGCCGCGGCTCAGGTAAAGATAGCCGCCGGCGGAGGCCGCGACCACCAACGACAAGAAACAAAGAGCGAGGCCCCGCCCGCCGAGGCGGCGCCCCTGCCAGAGCCAGGTGAGGAGCCCGAGCCCGGCGAGATAAAAAACCGTCCAGGAGAAAAAGGCGCCGATCGGCACGTAGCCCGCCGTCACGGCGCGGCCCAGGAAAAGCTGGGAGAAGATCGCGTCGTCCCAAGCGGGCGGAGGGGTGCCCTTGCTCTCCCCGGCGGGCGCCACCAGCTCCCGGAACAGGCGCGCGCGCCCTTCCCAGAGCGAGAGCGGCGGGCGGCCCAGGTCCAGGGCGAGATAGAGAATCTTGCCCTTGGCCCGACTCGCCTCGACGAGGATCGGACTCCCCTCTTCCTCGATCACCGCCTTGCCCTCGACGAGCTTCGCGTCTTGCGCCGCGACGTTTTTGAGCGCCGATGGCGGCGCGCCGTACGCCTTCTCGACAGCGGAGAGCGAAGGGAAATTTTTCAAGCCGGAGACCCTGACCGGCAGGAAGCGGCCGAGCGCGGGCTCCTGATAGGGCGCGTAGTGCGCGCTTCCAAGCGCGACGATCCTGCCGCCCGAGGCGAGCCAGGCGTCGAGCGCGGCGTTCTGCGCGCCGGAAAGCTCGCGCAGCGACGGCTCGTAGAGGACGACGCTCGCGACGCCGCCGTAAGCGTCCGCGACCGAGGGCAGCTCTTCCGGAGAGACGGAGATAAGCGGATTCAGAGCGCCGGCGAGGGCGGGAACGGAAGCGAGGCCGCTTTCGGTGAGCAGCAAAAAGAGCGGCGCCGGCGTGAAGTGGCGCCTGAGGTCTATCTCCCTGGCGGCGCTCGCCCGCGGAGAATGAAAAGCGACCAGGAGCGGTCGGCTGATCGCGCCGGGATCGATCGTGAACGACGCGCTCTTCCGCGCCCCGGCGCCGACGAAGATCCGCCGGCGATGGTAGACCGGAAACGCGCCGCCGCCTTTGACGGCGCTCCCCTGCCATACCGTCGCCTCGACCGTGCCTTCGACGGCGGGGCCCTGGTTGTTAACTTCGACTTTGATGGGAAACGGGCGGCCCAGCTGGAAGACGCCGCGGAAGCCGACCTCGACGTCGAGCGCGATTTCCGCAGCCGATGCGCAAGTTACTATGGATACGATGGGTACGGAGGATAGAAAAAGAAGCGAGCAAAAGATGCGAGCAGCCGTTATGACCGTAAAGGACATGACTGCCTCGACCCGGGGCCGGCCCCGGTTAAAAAAACTCAGTCGACGAATTCCAGGCTGAGTATTTCGAGCGTGCGCACGCCCGTGGGCGTGCGGACCTCGACCTCG
>DASWFA010000002.1:0-1946 GCA_036394475.1 Binatia bacterium | reverse complement strand
AGCCTGCTCCCCAGGCGCAGCCAGTCCCAGGCGTTCTCTTTGTGCTCGCGGGCGTACTTCTTGAACATCATGGAGAGAAAGAACTCCATCGACTCGAAGCCGCAGCGGTCCATCTGCTCGGCGATGCCGAGCATCGCGCCGGTGCGCATGCCGAGCGCCCAGAGGCTCTGCTGCCCGTCGCGCAGCGTGGTGTCGACGAAACGGATGTCGCTCATGTCGTCTCTGGAATATAAAACTGTCCGGATAAAAACAAGAGAGATCCTTCGCTTCGCTCAGGATGACAGTTGCGCCGTATTCCGCGCTCTTGGCTTTTGTCATGCTGAGCGTAGCAAAGCATCTCTCCGAGCTCAGGATAGTTTCTGTGACGACCCCCACTCTCATTACAGCGCTTTTCTTCGTAGATACGCGCTCAGGTAGTCGACGATGGTGACCAGGACGTAGATAAAAATGAGATACGTGAGCAGCTGGTGCTCCAAAAACAGGCTGATCGCGATGTGAATCCGCTGCCCCAGGCCGCCGGCGCCGACGAAGCCGAGGATGGCGGCGACGCGGATGTTCACTTCCCAGCGGTAGAGCGTATAGGAGATGAACTGCGGCAGCACCTGCGGCGCGATGCCGTAAAACAGGATCTGCAGCCGGTTCGCGCCGGTGGCCTGCAGCGACTCGATCGGCTGGTAGTCCACGTCTTCCAGCACTTCGCCGAAAAGTTTTCCGAGCACGCCTCCCGTATGGACTCCGAGCGCGAGCATGCCCGGAAACGGCCCCAGGCCGACGAGGAACACGAAAATCAGCGCCCAGACGATTTCGGGAATGGTGCGGAGAATATTGAGCAGCGACTTGGCCGCGAGGTAGGGCAGGAGCCGGAGCGCCCGCTTCCACCACTCGCCCGGCTCCATCTCGTAGAGGAAGCCGGAGTACATCAGGTTGCGCGAGGCGAAAAAAACCACGGAGAAGGCGATCGCCGCCGCCAGCAGCGTGCCGAGAAACGAGATCGCGAAGGTCTCGACGGCGCCGCGAAAAGCCTGCTGCAAAGTCCCGGCCGAAAAGTCGGGCGGGAACAGCCGCTTGACGTAGGCGAGGATCTGCCCGCCGCCCTCGCTGCTGAACAGCTCGCCCAGGCGGATTTCCGCGCCGTGATAGCTCCAGACAAAAAGGGCAATCAGGCCCAGGGTGACGAGATAGTTTCCCAGGTTCGGGCCGGGCCTTTTCTCGTGCCCCGGCCAGGGCATCGCGGCGCTCTTCGGCTCGCTCGGGCCCTCGCTCATAGGATCGCCCGCACCCTGGCGCTGAGATAGTCGACCGCCGCGACCATCACGAAAAGAATGATCAGGATGGTGAGGATCTCGTTGAAGTTGAACATGCGCATGGAAATCTCGATCTGCTGCCCGAGCCCGCCCGCGCCGACGAGCCCCAGAGTCGCCGACGCCCGGACGGCGCATTCCCAGCGGTAGAGCGTGTACGAGACGAAGTTCGGCAAAACCTGCGGCAGCCAGCCGTAAAAAAAGATCTGCAGCTTGTTCGCGCCGGTCGCCTGCAGCGCTTCGAGCGGGCGCGGATTGACCGCCTCGAAGATCTCCGAATAGACCTTTCCCAGCATGCCGCCGTAGGCGACGCCGATGGCGAGCACGCCGGGAAACGGCCCGAGGCCGACGGCGCGCACGAACATGAAGGCCCAGACGAACTCCGGGATCGAGCGGAAAAAGCTCAAAAGGCCCCGGGCCAGGTAGTAGACGGAAAAATGCAGCGCCAGGCGCGCCGGCGCTCCCGACGAGTCCGCCTCGTTGAGGATGCCGCCGACGCTGAAATTTTTCGTCGCCAGGAGCCCGATCGGGAAGCCGATCAGGATGGCGATCAGCGTCCCCATGACCGAGATTTGAATCGTCTCCAGCGTCGGCTGGACCATCAGCGAGAGGAACTGGGGCGAGTGCTCCGGCGGAAACATGCCG
>DASWFA010000001.1:0-8836 GCA_036394475.1 Binatia bacterium | reverse complement strand
CCCTTTTCCTTGACGTGGTTGTAGCCGGCCTCGATGCAGACCAGGTTCGATTCGATGACCGCCGGCTTTTTGCCGAAGGTGTCCTGCAGGACCGCCTTGATCGTCTCCATGTCGATGCCGAACAGGGCGGCCAGGGCGCCGACGTAGACCATGTTCCTCTGCTTGACGCGGAGCGGCGAGGCCGGCACGATCTTCTGGATCATCTTGTTGGCCGGGACGCCGAAAAATTGGACGCCGTCGCGCTTGAGCGTGGGGCTGAGCGGCGTGGAGTCGTCGTAGATAATGATGCCGCCGTCGCGCACCCGGTGGATGTCCTTGGCCGAGGTCACGTCGTTGAACATGACCATCACATCGATCACGTCCTTGCGGGCCATGTAGCCGTCGGCCGAGGCGCGGATCTGGTACCAGGTCGGCAGACCCTGAATGTTCGACGGGAACATGTTCTTCGAAGAACAGGGAATGCCCATCTTGAAGATGGCCTTAAAGAGGATGTTGTTGGCGGAGGCGCTGCCGGTGCCGTTTTCCGTCGCTATGGAGATGCTGAGATCGTTGATCGTTGGTGTTTCCATAATCTAACCGATAGGTTACCCGCCCTCCTTAATTTTATTAACTTACCAGAATCGGCGCGGAAAAACAAATAAAACCGTCCATTCGTCGATCTCATCCCGGCGTATAGTGCTCATCGGACTCCCAGAATTCCTCGATCTCCTTCCACGTGCTGCGCACGCTCTCGTCCACGTCCAGGGCCTTGGCGTATTTGAGCACGTCGCGCATGGAGACGATGCCGGCGAGCTTTCCCTGCTCGTCGAGGATCACCATATGGCGGAAGCGGCGGCTCCGCATCTCTTTCAAGACCTGCCCGACCAGGGCGGTCGGCGGCAGCGTCACCAGATTGGACGTCATGACGCTTTCCAGCGGGGTCTTGTCCGTGTCGAGGCCCTTGACCGCGACCCGCTTGAGCGCGTCGCGCTCGGTGAAGATCCCCTTCAGCTCGCCCCGGATCGTGACCGTGACGCAGCCGATGTCCTTCTTGGACATGAGATCGATCGCCTGGCGGACCGATTGCGAGGCGTCGATGGCGACCGGCGCCTTCGACATGATGCTGCCGACGGCCTGGGTGTCGGAAAGGCGCTCGCCCAACTCGGCCGCGAGCTCGAAGATGCGCCGCATGGAGACCATGCCGACGATTTTTCCCTTGCGCTCGCGCACCAGCAGGTGGCGGAACTTCGACCGGTACATTTTTCCCAGCGCCTCGACGATGTGCGTGTCCTCCGGCACCGACCGGATCGGGCTGGTCATGACTTCCTTGATGGAGGCTTTTTTGGCGTCGAGCCGGGCGTTCAGCACCCGCTTGAGCACGTCCTTTTCCGTAAAGATGCCGACGGGAAGGCCGTTTTCCGTAATCACGGCGCGGCCCACGTCCTTCGCGACCATCAACTCCATCACGTCCGAGACCGTGCTCCGGACGTCGGCGGTGAACAGGTTCCGCTCCATGATCTCGTTGACTTTGTTGGTCAGCATGATCCCTCCAGCGCGATCGAGAAGATTGATTCCTGCGCCCGCAAACGCGCGCGGCCGGCGCAGCGATTCGGTTAAAATATCTCTCTTTTCCCGGCGTGCCGCAAGAGCGCGCGCATTGCGCGGCCTTCCCAAGCGTGTTAGCTTGAAGAGTAAAGGTTTCGCGAGGAAGGCGCCGTCATGAGCCGTCGTCAAGAAGAATTCGATCATGAGGTAGTCACCGAGACCGAGAAGAAGCTCAAGCGCCCCCCCCTGTTCAAGGTCCTGCTGCACAACGACGATTACACCACCAAAGAGTTCGTCGTGCAGGTGCTGCAGTATGTGTTTCACAAAGCCGAGACCGAGGCGGTCCAGATCATGCTGCACGTGCACAAGAAGGGCATCGGCGTGGCCGGCGTCTACCCCTACGAGGTCGCCGAGACCAAGGTCGCGCTGGTCGAAAACCTGGCGCGCCAGCATGAATATCCCCTCAAGTGCTCGATGGAAGAAGCCTGATGTTTACCAAAGAACTGAAAAACACGCTCAGCCTGGCCTTCGCCGAGGCGAAAAAACGGCGCCATGAGTTCGTCTGCGTCGAGCACCTGCTCTTCGCCCTGCTGCAGGACAAGGACGCCAGCTCGGCGATCGTCCAGTCGGGCGGCGACACGGCGCGGCTCAAAAAAGGGCTGGAGGATTTTTTCACCACTCACATGGAAGCGCTCCACGAAGGCCTGGAGCGCGAGCCGCAGGAGACCGTCGGGTTTCACCGCGTGCTGCAGCGCGCCGTCATCCACGCCCAGTCGGCGGAAAAAAAGGACATCGACGGCGGCAATCTGCTGGTGGCGATCTTCCGCGAGCCGGACTCCTACGCGGTCTACCTGCTGGAAGAGCAGGGCATCACCCGCTTCGACATCGTCAACTACGTCTCGCACGGCATCTCCAAGATGCCGGTCGGCGAGGAGGAGCCGTCGGCCCCGATGGAGGCCGCGGACGAGGAGCGCCCCTCGCCGTCGCGCAACCCGCTCGAGGCCTACGCCGTCAACCTGGTCAAAAAAGCGCGCGACGGCAAGATCGATCCGCTGATCGGGCGCGAGAACGAGATCGAGCGCACGATCCACGTGCTCTGCCGGCGGCGGAAAAACAATCCCATCTACGTCGGCGACCCGGGCGTGGGCAAGACCGCGATCGCCGAGGGGCTGGCGCTCCAGATCCACAAGGGCGAGGTCCCCGAGGCGCTCAAGAACGCGGAGATCTACGCCCTCGACATGGGCGCGGTCCTGGCCGGCACCAAATTCCGCGGCGACTTCGAGGCCCGGCTGAAGGGCGTCTTGAGCGGGCTTAAAAAACGGCCCAACTCGGTGCTTTTTATCGACGAGATCCACACGATCGTCGGCGCCGGCGCGACCAGCGGCGGCTCGCTCGACGCCTCCAATATCTTAAAGCCGGCGCTCGCCTCCGGCGAGCTCCGCTGCATCGGCTCGACCACCTACCACGACTATAAAAGCTACTTCGAGCGCGACCGGGCGCTGGCGCGCCGCTTCCAGAAGATCGACGTCGCCGAGCCGAGCGTGGAGGAGAGCTATAAGATCCTCCTGGGCCTCAAGCCCCATTACGAAAAGCACCACGGCGTCCGCTACACCACGTCGGCGCTCCGCGCGGCGGTCGACCTCTCGGCCAAGCACTTGAACGACCGGCGCCTCCCCGACAAGGCGATCGACGTGATCGACGAGGTCGGCGCGATGGTCAGGCTGGCGCCCGCCGACAAGCGGAAAAAGGTCGTCGGCCTGAAGGATATCGAAGACATCGTCGCCAAGATCGCCAAGATCCCGGCGCGCAGCGTCTCCGCCTCAGACAAGGTGCAGATCCAGAACCTGGAGCAGGACTTGAAGGACGTGGTCTTCGGCCAGGACAAGGCGATCGAGAGCCTGGCCAGCGTGATCAAGCTGTCGCGCTCGGGCCTCTCCCACCCGGAAAAGCCGATCGGCTGCTTTCTCTTCTGCGGTCCGACCGGCGTCGGCAAGACCGAGGTGGCCAAGCAGCTCGCGCGCATTCTCGGCGTCGAGTTCATGCGCTACGACATGAGCGAGTACATGGAAAAGCACACGGTCTCGCGGCTGATCGGCGCGCCGCCCGGCTACGTCGGCTTCGACCAGGGCGGGCTGCTCACCGACGGCGTCAACCGCAACCCGTACGCCGTGCTGCTGCTCGACGAGATCGAGAAGGCGCATCCCGACCTCTTCAACATCCTGCTCCAGGTCATGGACCACGCCACGCTCACCGACAACAACGGCCGCAAGGCGGATTTCCGCAACATCATCCTCATCATGACGACCAACGCGGGCGCGCGCGAGATGAGCGGCGCGGCGATCGGCTTCGGCACCGCCACCAACCTCGGCAAGGGCAAGGAAGCGATCGAGAAGATGTTCAGCCCCGAGTTCCGCAACCGCCTGGACGCGACCGTCGCCTTCAACCCGCTCAGCGCCGAGGTCATCCTCTGCGTGGTCGACAAGTTCGTCGGCGAGCTGAACCAGCAGCTGCAGGAAAAGAAGGTCGCGCTCGCGGTCGGCGACAAGGCGCGCGCCTGGCTCGCGCGCAAGGGGTACGACCCGGTCTTCGGCGCGCGGCCGATGGCGCGGCTGATCCAGAACGAGATCAAGCGGCCGCTGGCGGACGAGATCCTCTTCGGCAAGCTCCAGGGCGGCGGCAAGGTGGAGGTGGACGAGAGCGACGATCGCCTGGTCTTCAAATACATCGACGCCGAAAAGCCGGTTCTGCCCGAGCCCGTGACGGCGGACGAGTAACCCGCGCGGCCACCTTGAGCCCACAGCTCATCATCGTTTTTTTCCTCGCGCTGTTTCTCCTCGAATTTCTTGTCGAATTCGGGCTCAACGAATTGAACCTCGCCTACGTGCGGCGGCGCGCCGGCGACGCGAAGCTCCCCGACTCGCTCGCCGGGGCGATGAGCCCGGGCGAGCGTCAAAAATCCATCGACTATACGCTCGCCCGCGGCCGCTTCCAGCGCTGGGCGGCGCTGTACGATATCCTGATCGCGCTCTTTATCCTCTTCGGCGGGGCGCTCCCCGCGCTCGACCGCCTGGCGCAAAGTCTCGGCGCGCACTTCCCGCCCGGCGCGCGCGCGGCGGGAATCATCTTCTGCCTCGGCGTCGCCCTGGTCTTCTCTCTGCTCAACCTTCCGGTCGACCTCTACTCGACCTTCGTCCTGGAGGAGCGCTTCGGCTTCAACAAGACCACGCCCGGCCTCTACGTCGCGGACCGGCTGAAGGCCTTCGCGCTCGCGCTCGCCATCGGCGCGCCGTTTCTCTTCGCCGTGCTCTGGCTGATGGACGCGGCGGGGCCGTACTGGTGGTTCTGGGTTTTCATTTTCATCAGCGCTTTCCAGCTTCTCATGGTCGTGCTTTATCCGACGCTGATCGCGCCGCTGTTCAACAAATTCGAGCCGCTCAAAGAAGGCGAATTCAAAGAACGGATTCTCAAGATGGCCGATCAAATCGGCTTCAAGACCGGCGGCATCTTCACCATGGACGGGTCGCGCCGCTCGGCGCACTCCAACGCCTATTTCACCGGCCTCGGCAAGAGCAAGCGGATCGTCCTGTTCGACACCCTGGCCGGCCAGATGACCACCGACCAGGGCGTGGCGGTGCTGGCGCACGAGATGGGCCACTATAAAATGAAGCACATCCGCCGGATGCTGGTGCTGCGCTCGCTCTTTCTCCTCGCCGGCCTCTACGTGCTGAGCCTGCTGATCCATTACGATCCGCTGTTCGCCGCCTTCGGCTTCGACCGGCCTTCCAACTACGCCGCGCTCGTCCTGGTGAGCCTGCTCGCCGGGCCGGCGACGTTTTACCTGACGCCGCTCCTGAACCACGTCTCGCGCAAGCACGAGTACGAGGCCGACCGCTTCGCCGCCGAGACGCTCAAGGACTCCAAGCCGATGGAAGAAGCGCTGGTCAAGCTCTCGATCGAAAACCTCTCCAACCCGACGCCGCACCCGTGGTACTCCGCCTATCACTACTCCCATCCGACGACGCCGGAGCGGGTGAGTGCCATGCGCGCGGCCGCGCCGCCGGAAAACCGATGAGCGTCCGGAAAAAACTGCGCGGGCTTTTGGCCCGCGAGCGCTTGCTCGTCGCGCCGGGCGCGTTCGACGGCCTCTCGGCGCGGCTGGTCGAAGAGGCCGGCTTCGAAGCGGTCTACTTGAGCGGCGGCTCGGTCGCGCGCAGCGCGGGCCTGCCGGATCTGGGCCTGATGACGCTCTCCGAGGTGATCGAGCGGGCGCGCCAGACGGTCGCGGCGGTAAAAATCCCGGTCATCGCCGACGCCGACACCGGCTACGGCAACGCGCTCAACGCCGTCCGCGCGGTGCGCGAGTTCGAGCGCGCCGGCGCGGCGGCGATCCACATCGAAGATCAAGTGACGCCCAAGCGCTGCGGCCACCTGGACGGCAAAGAGGTGGTCCCGCTCGCCGAGATGGAGGGCAAGCTCCAGGCCGCGCTCGCGGCGCGGAGCGACCCCGATTTTCTCATCATCGCCCGGACGGACGCGCGCGCGGTCCACGGCCTCGACGACGCGATCGCGCGCGGCCGGGCGTTCGCCCGCCTCGGCGCCGACGCCGTCTTCATCGAAGCGGCGGAATCCGAGAAGGAGCTCGAGACGATCGCGCGCGAGCTTTCCGGCATCCCGCTCATGGTCAACATGTTCAAGGGCGGCAAGACGCCGCTGCTGCCGGCCCAGCGGCTCGAACAGATGGGCTACCGCATCGCGATCTTCCCCTCCGACACGCAGCGCGCGGCGATCCATGCGATGCAAGAGGCGCTGGAAATTCTCAAGCGCGACGGCTCCACGGAGGCGATGGATAAGAGGATGACGACGTTCAAAGAGCGAGACCGGATCGCCGGGCTGGGGGAGTGGGAGAAGATCGAGGAGCGCTATCGCAAAAAAAACCGATAAAAAAAGCGCCGCGGTTTACGACCGCGGCGCTTTTTTTAAAGTCTTCGTCCCGCTCGTTCGATCAATCGAAAAACCAGCTCATCCCCGCGTGCACCTGGTGGTAGAACTCCTTCGCGCGGGTGACCGGGATCTGCACGCCCAGGCGTATCGTCATCTCCTCGATCGGCATGATGTTGATGCCCGGGGTCAGGTAGACCTGGGTTTTGTTGTGCAGGCCTTCGTCTTCCCCGCCCTTGGTCAGCGTCACGGTGTTCACTTCCAGCAGCGCCGCGAAGAGCTTGCTCAGCTCGTAGCCGGCCGCGAAGTCCGCCTTGACCGCCCGCTCCTTCTCGTCGTTGTGGCGCGCGTTCAGGTGCCCCCACTCGTGCCCTACGGAGCCGACGAGGTTCACGCGGCCGAACTTGACGCCGCCCGAGGCGTAGGGCTCGACGCCCCACTCGCCGCCGAGGCCGCGGTGCTTGGAGCCGGTCGGGGCGTCGACCTCGAAGCCCAGGACCACCTGCGCCTGGTGCGGGATCGATTTGAAGACGAGAAACCGGTTCTCGATGCCGATGTCGCCGAGCCCGCCGCGGGTGGCTCCGCCGCGGTCGTGGACGAGCACCGCGGGCACTTCCAGCACCGCCTCCCAGAACGGCAGGATGCGGAAGCCGCCCTCGGCGACGAACTCGGTCTCCTGGCCGTCTTTCGTCCTCAGGTGCTTGATCTTGAACTCCGCCTCGTTCTCGACGATCGGCCGGCGCGTCACCAGCGGATAGATAAACTCGACGTAATTTTCGTCCTTCTTTTCCTCCGCGGACGCCGGCGGGGCGGAGCACAGGAACAGCGAGGCGAGCAGCAAATAAAAATATTTCATCCCACACCTCCTAAGATGTTTGTCGCAGCACTCCCGAACGGGAAATAATTGGCGCAAATTATTATAACTTTGAAATGGTGTCAAGCGGTTTTCCGAGCCGCCGCGGAAAACCGCCCGCCGGCCGGACCGCGGCCGAGTTGATTTCCCGCGCCTTCTCCTCCAGACTGAATTATCCCGTTTTATTCTCCGTTCGAGTGAGGCGATGAAGCTCTACTACAATCCCCGGAGCCGCGCGGTGATCGCCAAATGGATGCTCGACGAGTGCGGCGCGGAGTATGAGATCGTCCCGGTCGATTTTACCAGGCGCGAGCACAAGGCGCCGGAGTTCCTGAAAATAAATCCGGCCGGCAAGCTCCCGGCGCTGGTCGACGGCGCGACGAAAGTCTTCGAGGGGGCGGCGATCTGCCTCTATCTCGCCGACCGGTTTCCCGCCGCCGATCTCGCGCCCAAAATCGGCGCGCCGGAGCGTGGCCGCTATCTCTCGCTCATGGTCTACTCGACCTCCCAGCTCGAGCCGGCGCTGGGCGACCAGATGCTCGGCGTGGAGACCCTGCCGCAGCGCGGCTGGACCGATTTCGCGACCGCCCGGGACGTGATCGAGCGCGAGCTGGGCGAAGGCCCTTACCTCTTCGGCGACTGGTTCACCGCCGCCGACGTGATGATCGGCTCGCTGTTCATCTGGCGGCGGATTTTCGGCGCCCCGCCGGACCGGCCGAAGCTCGAAGCCTACGCCGACCGCCTGCTGGCCCGGCCCAAGGGGATGAAGATCGGCAAATGAGCCTATCCGCGCGGCCCGTCATCGCCATCGCCAACCTGACCAAGACCTACGCCTCGGGTTTTCAGGCGCTCAAAGGGATCGACCTCGAGATCCAAAAGGGCGAGATCTTCGCCCTGCTGGGCCCCAACGGCGCGGGCAAGACGACGCTGATCAACATCGTCTGCGGCATCGTCATGCCGAGCGGCGGCGCGGTGACCGTCGACGGCCACGACATCCAGCGCGACTACCGCGCGGCGCGGTCGAAGATCGGCCTCGTGCCGCAGGAGCTCACCACCGACATGTTCGAGACGGTGTGGGCGACCGTGAGCTTCAGCCGCGGGCTCTTCGGGCGCGCGCCGAACCCGGCGCTGATCGAGAGAGTGCTGCGCGACCTGTCGCTGTGGGAGAAGCGGAACAACAAGATCATGACGCTGTCGGGAGGCATGAAGCGGCGCGTGCTGATCGCCAAGGCGCTGGCGCACGAGCCGGAGATCCTCTTTCTCGACGAGCCGACGGCGGGCGTCGACGTGGAGCTGCGCCGCGACATGTGGGCGCTGGTGCGCGCGCTCCGCGCCGGCGGCGTCACGATCATCCTCACGACGCACTACATCGACGAGGCCGAGGAGATGGCCGACCGCATCGGCGTCATCAGCAAGGGCAGGCTGATCGTGGCCGAGGAGAAGGCCGCGTTGATGAAAAAACTCGGCAAGAAGCAGCTCACCCTCCAGCTGCAGGAGCCGCTGGCGACGATACCGGCCGGA